>CABSGW010000005.1 GCA_902477365.1 uncultured Prevotellaceae bacterium | reverse complement strand
GGTTGCCGACCAAGGCTACATTGATGATGCGTCGACGGTCGTCGGCCAACTGCTTCATGCGTAAGTCCAAGGGCGATTCTTCGTTAGACGATGTGGGAGGGAGCACGGGCGGTATACCAGCCTGTGCCGTTTGTTGTGACGCTTCGGCTTCGCTGATGATTTCCACCAAATTGGCCTCTTCGCGTCTAAGCGAAATTTTGTAACCTATGATTTGATATTCAATGGGGTCTTTGAGTGGTGCATTGAGAATCACTTCTACGGTTTTTCCTTTAATAAAACCCATTTCAACAATGCGTTTACGGAAACCTCCGTGTCCTAATACTTTGACGATGACCCCACGTTCTCCTGTTTTTAAATCTGATAAGCGCATACTTCTTTTTGCTTTTGGGATGCTGTTGGTCTTTTTATGTGTTTACGACTTGATTTGTTTTGTAATAATCACCTCCCAAATAGATGATGCAAAGATACCATTTCTCAACCAAACATTACGTACTTGGAACACATATCTTTGTTTGCTACTTGGGAAGGGAACTGAATATATGGAGAGAAACACCCGGGGCGTTATCCCGAAACGGGATGCCCTGAGTGTTTTTCTTTCCTGCCCACTCCGTGCGAACGAGATGCCCAATACGTATGGATAGTTGCATCGTGTTCCGGGAGGGGCGAAATCACCGAATGTTGTTTTATGGTTATATGTAGCAGACTAACTTAAATTGACTTTAAAAATTTGACAAGTGCTTTACGGTCTTTTGTACTTAGTTTCCAGAATTTTTGAGTGGATACATACGCCGAACTTTTGTTACTCTGACCATGCCACATGATGGCTTCTTCGTAACTGGAAGCTCTCAGGTCGTGCATCTTGTCATCACGTCCGGTACAGAGAATCTGCAATCCTTTTCCCCATAATGGAGTGGTACGGCACGCATTTTTGCGCATACCTCCGTTTAGCAGGTCCAGGTCGTGCTTCAACAGGTCGGTATAGGGCCATATCTTCTGGTTGGCATACGATTTGGCAATCAGTTTTCCATAACTTCCCTCCAGTTTGGGGATACGTTGTTGAACCTCTTCCACAGTTCCTGTGGTCCATGACGGTTTGTGGCAGGTGGCACAGCCAATGTCGTAGAACAGTTGTCTGCCGCGTTGCACGTCTTTGTCGTCCAGGTTACGGGCTGCCGGTATAGCCAAGCCACGATGCCACACCATGAAGGCTTGATAATCTTCGTCACTCATTTCGGCCGGTAGGCTGTTGGTTTCGGAAGGAGCTACGTCAAAATTACTTACGTCCAGTCCCATTTCTGCCATCTTTGCCACCCATTCTTTGGTTGCATACAAGTATTTACGGTCAGAGCGCGTTACATTGGTGATGTTCCAGATAGCGTTCGATCCCGGTCCGTTTCCCAACCATGCACGGGTGTTACCATAGGTATAGCGTCCAATGTATGGTTTTCCGTCTTCTTCAATGATGTAGTTCAGAGGACCCACCGGCATGCAGTAACCACGGTTCATGGCGGCATCGTATTCGGCTTTAATGGAATCGTCGGTAATGGCGTCGAGCAGTCCTGTGCCCGGAATACCGATAGTACCTTCGATATTACAGTTTACAATTTCCGGCAGGTTCTCCTGCATCAGAATTTTGCTTTTGTCTACAGTCACCACCGGATAGCGTAGCGTGTAGGGTTCTCCGTCCGGAAATTTGTTGCCGTGTTCATCTGTTGTTTCCAGCCAGGTGATGGTGAGACCTTTCTCATCAAAAGGTGGTTTATACGGGTGAGTAGCACGGGTCTGTAACATGCCGGTAAATTGGGGTAGTGCTTTCCAGTTTTCGTCGCATAGGGTGAGCAGATATCCGTTTCCGTCCTCGTTCGAGTTGAACTCATTAACACGGTGTGAGCGTCCATATCCGGGATGGCAGGCTATGCACGAGGTACGGATATAGGCAGGGCCTAACCCTCCATACGATGTGTGTTCAGATGTTCCGCTTACGAAGTTAGCTTCGAACATGCGTTCGCCACGCTGAAAGACAACATCCAATCCTAAGGAATCGATAATACGTGTCGGTTGTTCGTAGGCAAAAGACGTGGTGTTGAAAGCGGTACCGTTAAGACCTCCTGAATAGGTCTCTTCAAGCACCCATGCCGGCGTGTTGCCAGAACCATCGCCAGGGTTTTCCGTACCTCCTTTGTCGTCATCGGAACATGCAGAGAATGTCAGCATGGCAGTCCCCAATAATAAGGTACGGTTTAATAAATCTGTTTTTTTGAAAGACATGTTCATCCTATTGTTTTATTGAGATTAGTCTAAATAATTCGAAACTTCTCCCAGTGCTTTAGTGAGGTCTTTGAGTGCTGTTTGAGCTTTGATGACATTTGCATCATTTTTAGCCAGGCTTCCTTTAATGGCAATGAGCTGTCGGTAACTGCCGTATTCGGTACGTATGTTTTCAAGTGCTTCAATGGTGATTTCAATGTTGTCCATAATACGTTTGTCAAGCGTCTCGTTTTCAACTTGTAACAATTGCTGTATAGAGCGTCCGGTAGTTCCTTTGTATTTGCCTGTATAGACATATTCTATACCACGGATATTGTTTTGGAAATCGTCAATCGAGTTCCAGCTATACCACGATTCAACTTCAAGTACACTGTTCTTGGCAATGGGGTTTTCCATCTTTTCGGTTCCAACCTCATTGGAGATGGTGGAACATCCTTCAAGGATTTGATTGATTGAATTATTGAAGCTAACGTAAATAGAACCCATTTGCCCGGTTTGTAGCATGTAGTAACCATAGTTGGCCGAAATGCCCCAGTCATCTTCAATGCGCTCGTAAATTTCTTGTTCACGGCTGGTTAGTCCTTCGGTACCGGCCCATCCAGTCTTCAGTCGGATGCAGTCTTCAGCTAGAACCAAGGCTGTAGCTTGCAGATAAGCCATTTCTTCTGCAGTGATAGGTGTAGTGTTTAACTTTTTGGATGTACCGTCTGCAAAAATGATGTATTCCGCAGCATGAAATCCCATAAGGTTGTTGTTGTAGTTGTCGCGCAGCAGAGTTGCACGGTCTTCCGGATTGTTGATTGAAGAAAATGTGTTCGATTTAAGTAAGTTGGATAATTGGTTGTTATCGAGCGGCCAACTATCCATGTGTGGGTCTATTTTGCTTTCAGAGGCTGTACCAAACAAAAAGGCTTCGCTGATCTCCCATGCGGCTCGTGTTTCTCTCCATGCCGCACAAGCTGCGTCCAGTTTTTCTTGTTTTTCGCTGGTTGTTCCTACACAGGAAGCCAAAGCATTTACACAATCCAGGAATTGGACGGAGTGTGCCGCCATGTCATTGTATGTACTGATTACAATGTCATTTACATAATGATCCAAAAGGTCATATTGAGGGACTGTCAGCGCGCTGTTGTGGGGTGATTTTTCGGTGTCGTCTCCACCGTCGTTGTCGGAATCGCTACATGACGTGAAGCAGATGGTAACTCCACAGGCTAAGGCTAATAAACTGGTTTTTGAAAAAATGTTACTCATATCAGAATTGTTTTTAAAATTAAATCGTGTATTTAAAAAAGCAGGTTTGCGGTATTAAAGTCAGAGGTTGAAGAAACCTGCATAACAAATAGCCAGTGAGACGGTTTGTTCGTTGTTGTAGGGTTGGTGGAACAGCCGGTTGTTGTATTCAGCTTTTACCACTACTTCTTTGATGGGATAATAGTTGATACCGGCCGAAAGTAGTCTGCGGTTATAAAATTTGTAAGCAGGAATATCCTTTTCGGTATCGTACATGCTGTCATAAAAACCGTAGTGTCCATAGAGGTAGAGTTTTTGTTTGCCAGACAAGGCCGGGATTTGGGAAAACACATCATAACCAGCCTCAATGGAGTAGGCCATCACATCGGAGGCTACGTTAGTCATAGGTGAACCGGAATTGTTGGATAAATTGCGATTGACTTTTGAAATAATTTGGGAGTCACTCAAATGACCGTAATCGAAGTTTCCGCGTACAATCCAGTTGTGTCGGTTGTATTCAAAGTCGAATGAACCGATGGTTACAATGCCCTTAGCATCGTATTTTTCATAACGTTCATGTTTGGCTGTATTTCGTGCCGATCCGCCATAATAACCGCTGACTGCCCACCGTAGGCCTGGTATGGAGTAGTTGTCTATGCGTAATGCTGCGGCGTATTGAGATGAGCGGCCAAATTCAAAACAGTCTTTAGCACCGTTTTTAACCCATTCGGCATCGCTGAATTTTTCAGCGGTCAGTCCTTGAAGAGCTTGTACTTCGTAGCGCCAGTTACCCAATCTTCCGTGAAGACTGATACCTGTTTGATGCCAGGTGTTCGGAAAAAGGGTAGCTTCTTCTTCGGGACGGTATACGGAGAAAAATTCATTGGGAAGGTGATAGGCATTGGCTCTTCCAACGGGTACGACAAGGTGTCCCATGCGGAGGTTCAGGGCACGGTTGAAAGATTTTTCAATCCAAAATTGCTCTAACTCTACCTCTCCTCCTTTTTCCACTTCACTTTCAATTTCACCGCCTTCATTGTTTTCAATGTCCATGGCACTTCCCGTACCGCCATGTTCGTATTCAATTTCTGCATTCATTTTCCACCCACGTCCAAAGTCATAGCCAACAAAGAATGTGACATGAGGAAGGTCGAATGTTCCACGGCTTTTGACGTTTTTGTATTTCTTGGGATCGGTATAGCGCAAATAGCTGTCGCTGTAGAAGTAACGCGAAGTAGTAATTTCGCCATATCCACCCAATGTTAGTTTCGATTCTTTTTTCTCAGCGGAAGGCGTAACGGTATTGTTGGTTGTCCCTTCTGCTGCCACCAAACATGGTTGCAGTGCCATCAACAAAATACCGGCATAATGTTTTGTTTTCATATCTTATCTGATTTACTTTTATAATTTTGTGCAAAATTACGGCGATTTATGACGCGTTTCAATCCCTTTTTTAGGTGATATTAAGAATTGGGCGGGTAGTGTTCAATGCTGTTTTGTGGATAAAACGAGAAAAAATACCTACAAATGGGTATTGTGTATGTGGCTTAAAAAGCTTTTCTTTGTAAGCTAATAACAAAAATAGGTAGAATGGCAGCTAATTATGTAGGATCGGATAAAATGTTTGAGTTGATATGCGATGAATATCATCTTTTACAAATGTTGAGCCGTTTTGATATTTCGTTGGGATTTGGTGAGAAAAGTATACAGGAGGTTTGCGAGGAAAATGGTGTACACTGTATTACCTTTTTAGCGGTAGCCAATTATATTAAGAATGGTTCGAACGGTATTTATAAACAGATTGAAGATTTATCCTTGCCGACACTGATAGCTTATTTGACAAAGGCGCATGCTTATTTCTTGGATTTTCAGTTACCAGCGATTAGGCGGAAGCTGATTGAGGCGATAGATTGCTCCATGAAAAATGAGGTGGCTTTTTTGATACTCAAATTTTTCGACGAATATATGAATGAGGTGCGTAAACACATGGAATTTGAAAACGAAAAGGTGTTTACCTATGTAAAGCAGCTTTTAGAAGGAAAGCGTAAAGGCAACTATGAGGTGGCGGTATATGCCCGTAACCATGAGTCGGTAGAGATAAAGTTGATGGAGCTGAAGAATATTATTATCAAGTATTATACCCCCCAAGGAGACAGTAATCAGTTGAATGCCGTATTGTTTGACATCTTTAATTGTGCGGCTGATTTGGAGTCTCATTGTAGTGTGGAGGATGCTCTTTTTGTTCCTGCTGTCCAATTACTGGAATCACAGGTTGAGAGTAACACGCTGACAGCTCCGGAAACCGTTGTGGCAAAAAAAGGAGTGGATGCTTTGAGCGAACGTGAGAAAGAAATTGTGGTGTGTGTGGTAAAGGGGTTAAGTAATAAAGAAATTGCAGAGCAGTTGTTTATTTCGGTCAATACGGTATTGACACATCGTAAAAACATTTCTCGTAAATTGCAAATTCATTCCGTGTCGGGATTAACTATTTATGCAATCGTAAATCAGTTAGTGAATATAGAGAAAGTGCATATTTCATAGCCTGTCGGATTCGTTTATGAGAAATAAATAAAGAAGTGATTTAAACTTATAAAAGAGAGACATTATCGCCATTGTTTATCTGTAAATATAGAGGATATTAGGCATACCACGCTCACCTTTGTGGTCAAACTTCCCATTATCAGTGGGATGGTTAACAATGTTTCCCTTTATCCACAAAGTCGTTGAGCCGCCTCCGTCCAAGTTCAGGGCATCCTTCCCACCTAACACTTTAACCAGATAGGCCAGTTCTGGAATACTCATTCCTTGAGCTTTTCCCTTGAAACGTCCGTCAATAGCAACCAGCATTATTTTCCCGTCAAAGGTGGTAGCAACGGCACTACGCGGATGCCGCGTGTCAATAAAACCCTTTTCACAATTCTTCCAATCGTAATACCTCCCTCCACATAACATTAAAGGGCCGGAAGCAAGAACGTTACATTTCTTCTTACGATAGTTCTTTTCTACTTCGGGAGACCATGGAACAATTTTCAAACCACCTTTATGCGACATAATCGCACCTGTGACACGTATAGCAAACTCTTCGACACTCGTTGTATCAATAACCTCCTTTCCCATCCGCAAGTAACAAACCGAATTTCCTTTTTTCATATCAAAATAGGAACCATTGATTGCCGCTATTGCATGTCGCTTCTCTGCAATACTGCTTGTAGGCAACATTGTTCTAGAAATCGCAATATCTGTTTTATATCCCTTTTTAGGGTCTATCTCTATGATATTTACACTTTGCGAACTTTGATAAAGAGGAAATACAGCCGTTTTACAAACAATCCCTTCGTCGTACTTGGTAACATCCCATTTTGCCGTTACAATTGCCACGGAATCCGCCACAGTTTGTGATTGTAAAAACGGGGAAATCGTGCAGCACAACATCACCAATAAAAAAAACTTTTTCATTGTTCGTATATTTAAATGCGGATATATGCAAAAATAATTTAAACTTATGCTAGATTTTTAATTTTGTGTCAAAAGGTTGAAGCATAGCGTACAAATCGAATTATTTCTTATATTATGGTGATCAAACTCATATATAAAGAAAGTCCTATGTACACTGTGCTCAACAAAGATACGATAAAAAACGAAATCTTGTCCCATCTTTCCAAGGCAAAACATGATTATGTCACTCAAAGCTGCCTCATAGATGTAATAAATACCATATTATACAAACTCAAGACCGGATGCCAATGGGTCTTTTTTCCCGTAGAATCCTTGTTCAGCGGCAAAGTGCTAATCTATGATGTTTTCTTTCAACATTATCGCAAATGGTACAAGGCGGGTGAGTGGAAATCGATATGGATTTATCTGCTTGACAAACACCACATGGAACTGGATTTGTCTTGTGTCGATTTGGATGGAAGCCATACAACGGCATTGCGAGGTGGTGTAGAAGTCGGATACCAAGGGCGCAAGAAACGCAAAACCACCAATGCATTATATCTGACAGACAGGCAGGGAATTCCACTTGCCATGTATTCTTCAAAATTGGGAGAACGCAATGATGTTCACGACATAGAGAATGTTGTCGAAGGTATGCTTGAATACCTTGGAAAGTCTAACATCAGAGTTGACGGGCTTTTTCTCAATGCTGATACTGGTTTCGACTGCGATGCCCTGCGAAACATCTCTCAGCAAAAAGAAATTATCGCAAATATCTGCATCAACAAACGAAGGGAAAACACCGACAACATTTTAGTAGATGATGAGTTATATGTCGAAAGGTATTCCATTGAACGAACCAACGCCTAGATGGACAGCTTCAGAACCATACTCAATCGATTTGATACGACTGTTTCCAGTTGGGAATCTTGGAATTATTTAGCCTTTGCGGTATTGTTATTAAAGAAAATTTCACGAAAATAAAACGTTTAAATCACTTCAAAGTATCGTATGTGATACAACAACAAGGGGGGGATAAAGAACGGTAATTATCTTTATCCCCCTCTTTATCGTATAAATGCTGTTCGGTGGCTTTATGAGACAAGTTGGTTTCTGTAAGGAGATAAATGTTTGAATTGAAATAAAGAAGGTCGAATAAGGTGAATATATAGCATACGAGCGATCTATTTTACATAAACAGATCGCTCGTATTGCTTGAATTTAGGAGAGTCTTTAACGTACAATACCTCGTTTAGATGCCTTGATGAATTCCATAATGTGACGAATTTCATCGCTCATAGGAACTTGGTCTTCTATCTTTTGTACTGTATCGTCCAACCTAAAGTTTCCTTGGTATACTAAACGATATGCATTGGCGATATGGCGTAATACACGCTCTGATACATTACAGTGTGATAATACAACGGCATTTACTCCATGGTAAGCAACAGGGTTACCAGCCATGATAATATACGGAGGTACGTCCTTCTGTACACGGCATCCACTTTGAATTAATGAGAAGCGGCCGATGTGGCAGTATTGATGGAGAATAACGTCACTACTAAGGATTACTCCTTCGTCCAGTTCGCATTCTCCGGCCACGGTTGCGCCGATACCTAGTACACAGTTGTCGTGAATGTGAACATCATGGCAAAGGTGTACTTTATCCATAAGGAAGTTTCCATTACCAATAGTGGTGGCATTACCACTGTGTGTTGCGCGGCTAATCACTACATTCTCACGTATCTGGTTGTTATTACCAATAATGAGTTGACTGGGTTCCCCCTCGTAATGGAAGTCTTGTGGTTCTACTCCCAGGCAGGCATGCTGATGAACCACATTCTTTTCACCCATGCGTGTACCATTCATAATACTGGCATAAGGCATAATCACACAGTCGTCACCAATTTCTACATCTTTTTCGATATAAGCAAATGGCATAACGGTTACGTTTTTGCCTAATTTTGCTTCTGGATCTACATAAGCTGATGGATGTATCATAGTTTTTGCTTTAAAGGTTTATGATTAGTCTCTTCCTCCACCCAATGCAGCATACAAATTAACAACAGCTTGCATGCTTGTGAATTTGTCGGAGATGAGTGATAATTGTGCACTTAAGAGCGACTGACGGGCTGTCAATGTTTCCAAATAAGTGGTATTGCTGTCTAACCGATAGAGAGCCTCTGTAGCCTGGCATGCTTTGTCGAGTGAGGCTACTTGCTGTTCGCGTGATACTTGTTGTTGGTTGGCAGCCTGGTATTGATACAAGGCGTTGCTAACTTCTTCACCCGCATTGAGCAAAGCTTGTTCAAAACCTAACAGGGCTGACTCTTGTTGAGCCTTAGCAATTTTCAGATTGGCAACCAACTGACCACGTGCAAAGAGGGGCTGGGTGAGGGTTCCAACCGCTGTTGCAATGAATTTACCAGGGTTGATAATGCCTATTCCACTGTTATTGCTCCATCCGGCTGTACCATTGATGGTGATTTGCGGATAGAATGCCGAGTAAGCGGCATTGGTGTTGTAGAATGCAGAACGCAAACTCATTTCAGCTGCTTTTACATCCGGACGATTGGACAGTAACTGGATAGGAACTCCGGCAGACATATTAGACGGGAATGTTTGCACGCTCATTTTACTGCGGGTTATGGCGTGGGGTGCTTCACGTAACAATACCGACAGGGCATTTTCCGTCTCACGGATGTTTTGCTCCAATGTAGGAATGGAAGCGCATACTTGATGGTATGCGGCTTCACTTTGGCTAACGGCTGCAGCATTGGAGTATGCTGCTTTTTCCATCGCACGCATAACCTCTACATTCTTTTTCCACAATTCGGCGGTTTCTTTAGTAGTAGCAAGCTGTTCGTCAAGCATCAGCAGGGTGTAATAAGCATTGGCTATGCCTGCTATTACTTTGGTTTGTACGGCTTGTTTGTATGCTTTGCTTTGCAACAAGGCTGATTTTGCTTTGGCGTTTGCATTGCGAAGGCTTCCGAAGATATCAAGCTGCCAACTTGCGGTGACAGGTAGTGTATAAGTTTTACTTGCAGCTTTGTGATCAAAACTACTCAATGTTCCGGTTGGAGCAAGCGCAAATGATGGCAAATAGGCCAAACGTGCACTGGAGAGTGCTGCTTCGGACTGCTTCACCGAAAGTTCTGCTTGCTGTAAATCGGTATTACGTTCGAGTCCTTTTTCGATAAGTGCTTGCAGCAGAGGATCTGTGAAAACCTCTTTCCAAGGAGTATTACCAAAGTTGAGCGTATCCGAAATCAAAACTCCTGTGGTAGAAGTCGTGTCACGATAGAGGCCGTCTGTCGGTAAATTTTCAGGACGATCGTATGATTTGTAGATGCGGCAGCTGCTCAAAAGAGCAGTTGCACACATCATGCATATAAGGGTTCTTTTCATAATCGGAATTCTTATTTAGAATATTGTTCAATCTCTGTTTCTGCGTCGGTGTTGTCAATGTCTTCCCAGACCATAGGAGTGATCTTCTCTTGTAAATACTGGAAGATTACGAAGAGGGCAGGAACTACAAACAACTGGAAGATCATACCAATGAGCATACCTCCGATTGCAGTGGTACCCAGTGAACGGTTTCCGTTAGCACCGACACCGAAAGCAAACATAAGCGGAAGCAAACCGATGATCATGGCAAGAGAGGTCATAAGAATAGGTCTCAAACGAGCACCGGCACCCAATACAGCGGCCCATGTAATGCTCATACCCATTTTGCGGCGTTCCAATGCAAACTCAACGATCAGGATGGCATTTTTAGCCAAAAGACCGATAAGCATGATCAATGCAATTTGCACATATATGTTGTTGGCGGCAGCACCTAAGATGGGGAGAATGTTATTGATGAGTCCCATACCGTGAATAAAGAGGAAGCTTCCTGCAAGACCGAACGGAACAGACAGAAGTACTGCCAAAGGAAGGATATAACTTTCGTATTGGGCACTTAAGAGCAAGTAAACAAACGCGAAACATAAAATGAAGATAAGCGTTGTTGTACTGCCACTGGCACTTTGCTCCTCACGTGTCATACCCGAGAACTCATAGCCATAACCTGTTGGCAGGTATTGTTGGGCTACTTCTTCCATTGCCTTAATAGCTTGTCCACTACTGTATCCGTCAGCAGGAGAACCATTGACAGTCATGGAAGTAAACATATTGAAACGGTTGATGTTGTCCGGTCCGTAGATCTTCTTCATGGTCATGAATTGGGTTATAGGAGCCATTTCGTCACCATTCCGAACCTTGATGCTTTGCAAGGATTCCACATTGGTGCGACTACTTGGATCTGCCTGGATCATGACACGGTACAATTTACCGAAACTGTTGAAGTTTGATGCGTAGAGACCACCATAGTATCCTTGTAGTGTAGCAAGGATATCGCTTGGGCTAAGACCTGCTTTTTTACAAGCTGCGGCATCAATATCAATCATATATTGAGGGAAGCGTGGGTTAAAAGAAGTCTGTGCTTGAGCAATTTCAGGACGTTCTTGCAGTTTCTCGATAAAGGTTTGAGCCACTTCGTAGAACTTGTCAAGGCTACCACCGGTTTTATCTTGCAAGTTAAGCTCGAAACCATTCGACACACTGTAACCAGGAATCATAGGAGGCGCGAATAGCAATACGCGGGCATCTTTAATGACCTCACGAGCTTTGAGGTAAAGCATACCGGATACGAAATCAGAACGTTGTTCTACAGAACGCTCATCCCAGTCTTTCAATTTACAGATAAACGAACCGTAGCTAGGACCTTGTCCGCCAATGAAACTGTAACCGGAAATCATGGTACGGCTGGCAATGGCTGGGTTTGATGCAATGAGGCTGTCAACCTGCATCAGCACAGCTTCTGTACGGTCCTGAGACGTGCCGGGAGGCAAGTCTACGACAGCCATGATGGTACCGGTATCCTCATTGGGTACTAAGCCCGTTGGAGTAATTTTCATAAAGAACAAAAGCAAGGCAATGGATGCACCAACCAAACCAAGAGTAAGCCATGGTTTATGGATGAAATGAACTGTACCTTTCTTGTATTTTTTGAGCAAACGGTCGTAAGATGCATTAAATGCTACGTGGAAACGACTGATGAAAGTGCTTTTTTTCTTTGCATCGGGGTCGTGTGGCTTAAGCAAGATTGCGCAGAGAGCAGGACTCAATGTCAACGCATTCAGTGCAGAAAGACCAATCGCAATAGCCATAGTAAGACCGAACTGACGATAGAATGTTCCGGAAGTACCGCTCATGAAGCTAACAGGTATGAATACGGCCATCATGACTAAGGTGATGGACATAATAGCTCCACCGAGCTCTCCCATGGCGTCTATGGATGCTTTTTTGGCCGATTTATATCCTTGGTCCAATTTAGCGTGTACACCCTCGACAACGACTATGGCATCGTCGACGACTATGGCAATGGCCAGCACCATCGCACAAAGCGTCAAAAGGTTCAAGCTGAATCCAATGATGTATAATACAAAGAATGTACCAATCAATGCCACCGGAATGGCAATGGCCGGAATAAGTGTTGAGCGGAAATCTTGTAAGAAAATGTATACTACAATAAATACAAGGATAAAGGCTTCAATTAACGTTTTGATAACCTCATGAATCGATGCAAACAAGAAGTCGTTAGCATTTTGGGCAACGTTGAACTTCACCCCAGAAGGAGCGTCGGCCTCACATTCTTTCAATAACTCTTCAATTTCTCTAATAATGGTCGTCGCATTCGATCCTGCTGTCTGGAATACGATACAGGATACAGCCAAGTGGCCGTTCATTCTGTTGGTAAAACCATAAGTCAGACGTCCCAATTCAATATTTGCAATGTCTTTGAGATGAAGAACTTCTCCGTCTGGAGTGGCCCGGATAATAATCTCGCCAAACTCTTCAGGTGTTTGAAGACGTCCCCTATACTTCAATGTGTATTGGAACGTTTGGTTTTCGCGTTCTCCGATGGTACCGGGGGCTGCTTCAATATTCTGTTCGGCCAAGGCTTGTGAGACATCGGCTGGCATCAAATGGTATTGAGCCATAACGTCCGGCTTAAGCCAAATACGCATAGAATAGTCAGAACCTAACACCATGGCATCACCTACACCCGAAACACGTTGGATACGAGGAATGACATTGATTTTTGCATAGTTCTCAAGAAACTCTTGGTCGAAGCGGTCGTCTGAACTATACACAGAGAATACAAGCAACATACTGTTTTGGCGTTTACTGGTTTCAACACCAACACGGGTTACCTCCGAAGGAAGAAGACCCTGTGCTTTGGATACTCGGTTTTGTACGTTAACCGCAGCCATATCGGGATCCGTTCCTTGTTTGAAATAAACCTGGATACGAGCTTCACCGGTATTTGTGGCCGAAGAGGTCATATAAGTCATGTTTTCCACACCGTTGATTTGTTCTTCAAGCGGTGCAACAACACTGTTAAGCACGGTTTGTGCGTCTGCTCCCGTATATGAAGTTGAAACACTTACGGTAGGAGGAGCAATATCTGGATATTGGGTGATTGGAAGGGATACCAGACCCAATACACCCAAGATTACAATTACGATAGAGATTACCGTTGATAGTACCGGGCGATTTATAAATCTGTCTAATTTCATAATGAATGAACTAAATTAGAGGTTGTTTTACTCCTAAAGCCTTATTTGGACTGACTGGCCTGTGCTCTACGAGCTGCGTCAGCTTGTTGAGGAGTGATTGGTTTGATTTCTGTATTGTCTTTCAGCGTGCTGACACCATCTACAACGATTCTGTCTCCGGCTTTTAAACCGCTGGTTACGACATAATTTTGGCCATCATTCAAACTTAATACACCGATTTCGGTTGATTTGATTTTTGAATCTTTGCCTACGACGTATACAAACTTCTTGTCTTGAATTTCATAAGTGGCTTTTTGTGGAATCAAGATAGCGTCTTTGGTTATAGTCGGGATAGAGATGACACCTGTACCACCACTGCGTAGGATACGTCCCGGGTTGGGAAATGTTGCACGCATACTTACAGAACCGGTGTTTTGATCAATGACTCCACTGACTGTTTCTACTTTTCCTTTTTGATCGTAAAGGCTTCCATCCGCTAATTTCAGACCAACAGCAGGCATTTTGGAAAGAGCCTCAGCAATGTCGTGGCTTTCGCGTGTAAGTGCCAACAATTGTTTTTCAGTCATGGAAAAATAGACATACATTTCTGAAATATCAGACACAGTAGTCAGTGGGGTAGTGGTTGAAGAACTAACGAGGCTTCCCAAACGGAAGGGGATAGTACCAACAACACCATCTGACGGACTAGTGACGGTAGTGAAAGCCAAATTATCTTTAGCACTCATCAAGTTTGCTTTAGCTTGTGCCAACGAAGCCTCCATAGATGCCAGTTGATTTTGGGCAATTTCTAAATCGGAATCGCTGATGAATTTCTTTGCATGCAATTCTTTTTTGTTGTTTACCGTAAGCCGTTGTGTGGCAACGTTGGCCTCGGCCAATTGTACGGCCGCTTCAGCAGCTTTTGCGGTAGCTTGATATTGTACAGGGTCAATAATGAAGAGCGCTTGTCCTTTACGCACTGTTGCACCTTCATCTACACACAGTTTGGTGATGAAACCTGAAACTTTCGGACGAATTTCTACGTCTTGCTTTCCTTTAATGGTTGCGGGGTAAGACGCTTCCAACTCGCTGGTAGAGGTTGTTACTGTTATGACAGCGTATTCCTGTACGCCAGTGTTTAACTGCATTTTATTTCCGCAGCTAAATAGTCCCATGCTGATAAGCATCAAATAAGCAATTTTACTTTTCATATAGTTACTTGATTTGTAAGAATTTATTCATTAATAATAGTCTATCTGTAGAGTGTAAAAGCCAAACAATCAGGTGCAAAGTTACGCTAAAAACTTGAAGTGAGAGAAAAGTTTCGGGTTTTCTTGCTTTATGCTTATGCTTTATTAACAAGTAAGTTGTATGTTTGGTTCGCGAGGTTAAAAAGTGAATAAGGGTTTGTATGTTTGTAACATGAAAAGAGAGGGTTAGAATAGGTTGGTAGGGATGTTGGTGAGGAACGTTATAGGTAGAACGATCCATAATAAAGGCAATAAAAATAAGAACTGAGCGTTCTCTTTATGATATCAGAAATGCAATTTTTATGCAATGGGTTGATCGAATCAAACAAATCAAGATAATTTTAATCATAGCGGCTGTATTGATAGCCGTTGCATCCTTGGTGGTTTCTCATTTCTTGATTCAGGATTTATCGCGTGAGGAACGTAATCGGATGGATATTTGGGCTGAGGCGATGCGTTCATTGAATACAGCAGACGAAACAACAGATTTGAATCTGGTTCTGAAGGTGATAAATGGGAATAATACAATTCCTGTAGTAGTGGTGAATAAAGAAAATGAGATACTGACTTTCCGTAATATGACGATTGACGGAAAAGATACAGTTGATTATTTGAGAAGACAGGTTGAAGATATGCGTTCGGCCGGTGGTGTGTTGCGAATAGATTTGGATGACGGAAGTAATGATGGCGTAGACTATATTGAGATTTGTTATGAGGAATCTATTATGTTACGAAGATTGGCCAGTTATCCTTATGTTCAGTTGGGGGTGGTTTTGATTTTTGTGGTAATAGCCATTTTTGCATTGTTGAGTTCCAAAAAAGCTGAACAAAATAAAGTCTGGGTCGGACTTTCGAAAGAAACGGCACATCAATTAGGAACGCCTATATCATCCTTGATGGCGTGGGTAGAGATATTGAAAGAAAGTTATCCCGATGATTTGTTGTTGCCGGAATTAGGGAAGGACGTGGATCGATTGCAGTTAATAGCCGAACGCTTTTCGAAAATAGGTTCTATTCCGGAATTGAAACCCGAAATACTATTGAATGTAGTACAGCATGTGGTTGATTATATTGCAAGAAGATCGTCCGATAAAGTAAAGATTGTTTGTGAAATTCAAGATTCAATGTTATCGGTTCGTATAAATGCTGCATTATTCGAGTGGGTGATAGAAAATCTCTGTAAAAATGCTATAGATGCGATGTCAGGAAAAGGATCTATCACGATTATTGCTTTTGAACAGGCAGATCATATCGTGATAGAGATAAGTGATACGGGGAGAGGTATCGCTAAAAATCAATATAAGAATATTTTCACACCTGGATTTACGACAAAGAAGCGGGGTTGGGGATTGGGACTCTCTCTTGCGAAACGTATCGTTGAAGAGTATCATAAGGGTAAAATATTTGTGAAAAGTTCAGAGGTGGGCAGAGGGACTGTCTTTCGTGTTGAGTTGAAAAAATAAAAGTTTTCCTTTGGTTTTCTGTGTGGGTATCCAAAAAAAATGTAACTTTGCACGCCGATGTTACGTATGAATAAGTATAAAATAGATTTTCTACAATTTCCCGAAGGGGGAGATGAGGCTTTAGATATTCTGTTGGATGATGCTTTTTTTGCTTCATTAGATAGAAGTGAGATTCTAGGCGGTGAGTTGAAAACAAATATACGGATTCGTGAGATCGCAGGAGTCTATGAACTTTGGTTTTCTATTGTAGGGATCGTGAAAGTGGCATGTGATCGTTGTTTAGACGAGATGGTGCTACCCATTGATACAAAAAATGAATTGAAAGTCAAGTTGGGAGATTCGTTTGAAGATACAGGTGAGTTTGTAGTTCTTCCAGAAGATGATGGGACATTGGATTTGTCGTGGTATATTTATGAATTTGTAGCGCTGAATATTCCTATAAAACATGTACACGAAGAAGGACAATGTAATAAGGACATGGTGGCTTGCTTGAATGAGCATTTGGCAACTCTTACTGATGAAGATGTGGAGTCCTGTCAATGGAGTGATGAAGATAAATGTTGAGAAACAATAATAAATAAAGGTGTATTTACTACTTTAAAATAATAAAAGAAAATGGCACATCCTAAAAGAAGACAGTCAAAAACGAGAACGCTGAAAAGAAGAACGCATGACAAAGCTGTAGCTCCAACGTTGGCTATCTGCCCGAATTGTGGCGCATGGCACGTTTATCATACGGTTTGCTCTACTTGCGGTTATTACAGAGGTAAGCTAGCCATTGAAAAAGAGGCTGCTGTCTAAATATCAATCAGCACAGGCGATGAGGAAATTCCTCATTGCCGGTATCTTTTTATAGATTTACCAAATGGAAAAAATAAATGCTGTAATTACAGGAGTCGGAGGATATGTACCCGAGTATGTTCTGAATAATGATGAACTTTCTCGGATGGTGGATACCAACGATGAATGGATTATGACACGTATCGGAGTAAAAGAACGTCGTATTCTGAACGAAGAAGGTTTGGGTACAAGTTATATGGCTCGCAAGGCAACTAAACAGTTGCTGCAAAAAACAGGAGTTGATCCTGATAGTGTGGATTGCGTAATCGTGGCTACAAGTACTCCGGATTATCATTTCCCTTCTACGGCATCAATCGTCGTTGGACGTGTGGGACTGAAAAATGCTTATGCAATGGATTTGCAGGCGGCATGTTGTGGCTTTTTGTTTGCCATGGATACTGCCGCAGCATTGATTCAGAGTGGACGATATAAACGTATAATTGTGATAGGTGCAGACAAAATGTCTTCTATCGTGGATTATACTGATCGTGCAACTTGTCCTATTTTTGGTGACGGAGCTGCGGCTGTGATGGTAGAGCCGACCACAGAGGATTTTGGTTGGCAGGATTCCTATTTGCGTGCAGATGGTAAAGGATTGCCTTTCCTTTGCTTAAAAGCCGGTGGTTCCGTTTGTGGTCCTTCGTATTTTACAATAGACCATCGTATGCATTATTTGCATCAGGAAGGTAGAACCGTATTTAAATTTGCTGTTACTAACATGAGTGATGCTTGTGCATTGATAGCCGATCGTAACGGATTGGATAAAGAAAATATCGCATGGGTTATTCCTCATCAAGCGAATGTAAGAATTATTGAAGCTGTAGCACATCGTTTAGAGTTGTCTATGGATAAAGTAATGCTTAATATTCAGCGTTATGGTAACACCAGTGCTGGTACGTTGCCTTTGGCATTGTGGGATTATGAGCGTCAGTTGAAAAAAGGTGATAACTTAATCTTAACAGCTTTTGGGGCCGGATTTACATGGGGCGCAGCTTACATGAAATGGGGCTATGATGGCGCGAAGAAATAAAGAGATCAAACAAATAGTACTTAAGAACGCATCGCTGGTAGGTGCGTTTTTTTGTCTAAAAAGTATATGCTATGGGACATAAGGCTGGTTTTGTAAATATTGTGGGGAATCCTAATGTAGGGAAGTCTACACTGATGAATCTTTTCGTTGGTGAACGGATTTCTATTGCTACATTTAAGGCACAGACAACGAGACATCGCATTATGGGTATTTTGAATACTCCAGAGATGCAGATTGTATTCTCTGATACACCGGGAGTGTTAAAGCCTAATTATAAGTTGCAAGAATCAATGTTGGCTTTTTCAGAATCGGCATTGCAAGATGCGGATGTGTTGGTATATGTGACTGATGTGGTGGAAAATCCGGATAAAAATAATGAGTTCTTGCAGAAGGTAGCCAATATGGATCATATTCCAGTGTTAGTTCTCATTAATAAAATAGACCTGAGTAATCAAGCCGACTTGACGACTTTAGTGGATAAATGGCATGAAAAGCTCCCGAAAGCAGAGATTTATCCGGTTTCGGCGCAGGCAAAGTTTAATATAGATCCTGTCTTAAATCGAATAAAAGAGTTATTACCAGATTCTCCGCCCTATTTTGGTAAAGATCAATGGACGGATAAGCCTGCACGTTTCTTTGTCACAGAAATTATACGCGAGAAAATCCTATTGTATTATGATAAGGAAATTCCTTATGCCGTAGAGGTGGTCGTTGAACAATTTAAAGAGGAAGAAAAACGAATTTATATCAATGCCGTTATTTATGTTGAGCGGGAAAGTCAAAAGGGCATTATTATTGGACATAAAGGTGTGGCTTTGAAGAAAGTTTCTACAG
Organism: uncultured Prevotellaceae bacterium; assembly: GCA_902477365.1. Classification (GTDB taxonomy): domain Bacteria; phylum Bacteroidota; class Bacteroidia; order Bacteroidales; family Bacteroidaceae; genus Alloprevotella. The sequence continues at coordinate 6,809 of CABSGW010000005.1, read as the reverse complement.
AAGCGCGAAAATCGTTGGAACGCTTTTTTCAAAAAACAATTTACTTAGAGACTTTCGTAAAGGTTGATAAAGACTGGAGAAGCTCAGACAAGGAGTTGTCCGGTTTTGGATATAATCTTAATTAAACAAATATAATCTGCCGTGAGGTACAAAATAATAAAAGGAATATGGGAAATTTAGTAGCCATTGTGGGGCGGCCTAATGTAGGAAAATCTACCTTGTTTAACCGTTTGACAAAGACGCGTCAAGCTATTGTTAGTGACGAAGCTGGGACAACGCGTGATCGTCAATATGGTAAGTCAGAGTGGAACGGACGTGAATTTTCCGTTGTAGATACAGGAGGTTGGGTTGTCAACTCTGATGATATTTTTGAAGGAGAAATCCGTAAACAGGTACTTCTTGCCGCAGAGGAAGCCGATGTTATTTTATTTTTGGTCGATGTCCGTAATGGAGTGACTGATTTGGATGAAGAAGTAGCATCTATTTTACGTCGTTCAAAAACTCCGGTTGTTTTGGTTTCTAATAAGACCGATAATAACGATTTGATATACAATGCTGCTGAGTTTTATTCTTTAGGGCTGGGAGAGCCCATTTGTATATCTTCGGCAACAGGTAGTGGAACAGGGGATTTGCTGGATTTGATCATTGAGAAATTAGGAGACGACAAGCCCGTAGATTTAGATGAAGAAATACCTCGTTTTGCTGTTGTTGGCCGCCCAAATGCAGGAAAGAGTAGTCTGATCAACGCTTTTATTGGCGAGGAACGAAATATTGTAACAGATATAGCTGGTACAACGAGGGATTCTATCTATACACGGTATGATAAGTTCGGCTTTGATTTTTATTTAGTTGATACAGCAGGGATCCGTAAGAAAAATAAAGTGGTTGAAGACCTTGAATATTATTCTGTAATGCGTTCCATACGTGCCATTGAATATTCAGATGTATGTATTCTGATGATTGATGCGACGCGCGGTATTGAAGCGCAAGATATGAATATTTTCCAATTGATTCAGAAAAATCAGAAAAGTTTGGTTGCTGTTGTCAATAAATGGGATTTGGTAGAGGATAAGACCACTACTGTAATGAAAACATTCGAAGCTGCAATTCGTAGTCGTATGGCGCCTTTTGATGATTTTCCCATTATTTTTGGATCGGCACTGACCAAGCAACGTATTTTTAAAGTTCTTGAGACGGCTAAAGAAGTTTATGAAAATCGTAAAGCACGTATTTCTACTGCCAAACTAAATGAGGAGATGTTGCCTTTAATTGAAGCATATCCTCCTCCCTCGATCAAAGGAAAATATATTAAAATTAAATATTGCACTCAGTTGCCAAATACACAAATTCCATCGTTTGTATTCTTTGCAAACTTACCGCAATATGTTCGGGAGCCTTATCGGCGTTTCTTGGAAAATAAAATTCGTGAACGTTGGAATTTTAGTGGTACTCCCATTAATGTATTCATTCGTCAGAAGTGATGAGGAAATATCTCGTTTTTTCGTTGGTCGTGATAGGCGGTTTCGGTTTTCTCTTATCAGGATGTAAGCAAGATAAGCATTTAAGACAAGCTGGAACAGCAGCTGTTTCTTATTATACGATGCTAATCAAAGGACAATATGATAAGTATGTTGACGGAATGCTTTCATGCGACAATGCACCTAAGGAATTTCGAGAACAAATGAAACTTCTGGTAAAGCAGTTTATTGCACGAGAGAAAGAAGAAAACGGAGGTATACGAACTGTTGAGTTGATTCGAGAAGATCTTACAACAGATGGACTTTCGGCAGAAGTTTATTTGAGGTTGAAATATACAAGTGGACGAAGCGAAGAAGTGGTTATACCGATGTGTTATAGTGAAAATATATGGCGTATGCAATAAGAGCATACGCCATTTTTTATACTTTGCTTTCGTGCATTTCTACGTCTTTGACTTTTCTGAAAAGATCGGATGCAAAAATGAAATTGTTCAGTTGTGTGTTGGTTGAGGTCATAATCTGATCTTTGTTACCTTCCCATTCTTTTCTACCTTCGTGGATATAAAGAATTTTTTCGCCAATACCCATTACGGAATTCATGTCGTGCGTGTTGATGATAGTGGTCATATTGAAATCTTTTGTGATTCCATGTATCAGTTCGTCTATCACCAGTGAGGTTTTGGGGTCTAATCCGGAGTTCGGTTCGTCACAAAACAGATATTGAGGATTCATTGCTATGGCTCGTGCTATGGCAACACGCTTTTGCATACCACCACTGATTTCTCCTGGGAATTTGCTCCCTGCATCCGACAGGTTGACGCGATCTAAACAAAATTGTGCACGTTTAACCCGTTCTTTGTAAGAATCTGTTGAAAACATATCGAGGGGGAACATTACATTTTCTAACACACTCATTGAATCGAACAGTGCGGCATTTTGGAAAATCATACCCATTTCGCGGCGTATCATGGTACGTTCTTTCTTGCTCATCACCACAAAATCACGTCCGTCGTACAATACGTTTCCAGAGGTTGGTTCAAAAAGTCCTACAATACATTTCATCAGCACCGTCTTTCCAGATCCACTTTGTCCGATTATCAAATTCGTTTTTCCGTTTTCGAATGTGGTGTTAATATCCTTCAGCACCTCTTTAGCGCCAAATGATTTGTATAAAGCTTGAAGTTCTATCATTAGGATAAAAGTTGAGTAAGGAATAAATCGGAAAAGAGAATCAGCATACTGCTTGATACAACTGCATTGGTACTGGCCTTTCCTACATCAAAAGACCCACCCTCTACCGTGTATCCATAGAATGCCGATACGCTGGAGATAATGAATGCAAAAAACAAGGATTTAATGATACCTGCCCATACGAACCATTGGTTGAACTGGTGCTGCATGCCTGCAGTCAGGTCTGATGCCGTAATAATATGACCGATGTATGCGGTGGCATAAGCTCCCACACCACCAGCTCCTATGCTGAATATTACCAATAAAGGAATCATTGTCACCAGTCCCATAATTTTGGGAAGTATCAGGAAATTGGCAGAATTTACTCCCATAATTTCCAGTGCGTCAATTTGTTGTGTGACACGCATTGTGCCTATTTCAGACGCAATGTTAGAACCTACTTTACCTGATAAAATCAAACACATAATAGAACTTGAAAATTCCAATAACATGATTTCGCGTGTCGTATAACCCGATACCCAATGGGGCATCCATACACTTTGTATGTTTAGTTTTATCTGGATACAGATAACCGCGCCAATGAAAAATGAAATTAAAAGCACAATGCCGATGGAGTTTACACCTAGTTGGTACATCTCCTTACTGTATTGTTTCATGAACATTCGCATTCGCTCTGGACGCGAGAATGTACGCCCCATTAGCTGTAGGTATCGCCCCAATGAAACGAGGCACGAGTGAATAAGCATAAGTTTCGTTCTATTTGTGTGGGCAAAAGTAGTGAATTCCCGTTAAAAACTCGCCTTTTCTGAATAGTTTTTGTATTGATGCCTTTTTTTAACCTCAAATGTTGTATTTTTGCGCATAAATAAAAAGTTTGTATGACACCAGAAGAGACGTCTGTAGCTGCAAATGAAACCATGGTTCTCCGAACAGAATCACTAGTCAAGAGGTATGGAAAACGTACTGTTGTCAATGATGTTTCATTTGATGTAAAACAGGGAGAGATTGTAGGGCTGTTGGGCCCAAACGGAGCAGGGAAGACTACCTCATTTTATATGACAACCGGTTTGGTTGTTCCCAATGGAGGCCGGATTTTCTTGAACGACCAAGAGATAACGGACTTTCCTGTATATAAACGTGCACAGAGTGGTATTGGTTATTTGGCGCAAGAGGCTTCTGTTTTCAGAAAGATGACTGTAGAGGATAATATTGCTTCTGTGCTTGAGATGACGGGGAAACCAAAAGAATATCAACAGGAAAAACTGGAAAGTCTTTTGGCTGAATTCCGGTTGCAGAAAGTACGCAAGAACTTGGGTGACCAGCTTTCGGGTGGAGAGCGTCGACGTACCGAGATAGCACGTTGTCTGGCTATTGACCCCAAGTTCATTATGTTGGACGAACCTTTTGCCGGTGTTGACCCTATAGCTGTTGAAGATATCCAATATATTGTGTGGAAGTTGAAAGATCGCAATATTGGTATTTTGATAACAGACCATAATGTGGAAGAGACCCTTTGTGTAACAGACCGGGCTTATTTGTTGTTTGAAGGACGCATCCTGTTCCAAGGAACTCCGGAAGAGTTAGCTGCCAATCAGACCGTGCGCGACAAATATTTGACCAACAGCTTCAAGTTGCGTAAGAAAGACTTTCAGTCGCTTGACCGTCTGCGGACAGAGAATGGATAGTGACTGTTGTTATATCCTACCGTTTTCATGCCCAGTCCGTTCGTATTAGATGCCCTTTTCGTTTTTCCAAACAGCCCAGTCTGTTTTTCTGAAATCTAGTGTAACTAAATAAAATGAAGGAGTAGTTTGAATAATTGGAAGGAAAATACTATTTTTGCAAGCCGTTGAAAGATGCAATTTAATAATAACTCAAATATAAAGTAAGTTTTAGATGAATATTTCATTAGAAAACGTAGACAAGGTGACTGCGCTTCTTACCATAAAGATGGAGAAGGCTGATTATCAGGATAGAGTAGAGAAAACTCTGAAAACATTCCGTCAAAGAGCTAATATGCCGGGATTCCGTCCTGGCAAAGTTCCTATGGGGCTTGTTAAGAAAATGTATGTACAGAGGCAAAGGCTGAGGAAGTAAACAAACTGCTTTCTGAAAAAATATTCGAATACATCAAGGAGAATAAAGTGAATATGTTGGGTGAACCATTGCCTAGCGATAAGCAACAACCGCTGGATATTGCAACGCAAGACGAACTGGAGTTTGTGTTTGATATCGCTTTGGCTCCTGAATTTAAAGCTGAAATCGGTGCAGAAGATACCTTGGCTTACTACGATATCGAAGTAAGTGATGAGATGGTGGACAACCAAATCAAAATGTATACACAGCGTGCCGGCAGCTACGAAAAAGTGGATAGCTACGAATCCAAAGACATGTTGAAAGGTGTGTTGGCAGAGTTGGACGAAACCGGTAGCCCGAAAGAGGATGGTATCCAGATTGAAAATACCGTTATGATGCCTGATTACATGAAAAACGATGAACAAAAAGCATTGTTTGACGGATGTAAGGTGAATGACGTGCTGACTTTCAATCCTTCAAAAGCATATGAAGGCAATGAAACTGAAATAGCAGCATTGTTGAAAATAGATAAAGCCGAAATTGAGGCACATAGTGGTGACTTTAGTTTCCAGGTAACTGAAATTACACGTTTTGCTCCGGCTGAGTTGAATCAAACAATCTTCGATCAGGTATTCGGCGAAGGCACTGTTACAAGCGAAGAAGAGTTCCGCGCAAAAATAAAAGAAAATTTGGGTGAACAGTATGTGGCTGACAGCGATTACAAACTGTTGCTTGATGCTCGCACCCATTTGGTAAGCAAAATCGGAACGCTGGAGTTTCCTGACGTATTGTTAAAGAAAATAATGTTGGCTAACAACCAGGATAAAGGTGCTCAGTATGTCGAAGAAAACTATGCTAAGAGCATTGAAGAATTGACATGGCATTTGATTAAAGAACAGTTGGTCGAAGCTAATGGCATAAAGGTTGATGATGCTGATATCAAAGAAACAGCAAAAGAAGCCACTCGATTCCAGTTTGCACAGTATGGCATGATGAATGCTCCTGAAGAACTGATTGAGAACTATGCTGCTGAGATGCTGAAGAAAAAAGAGCAAATTGACGGATTGGTTGCTCGTTGCATAGACAAGAAACTGACTGCTGTATTTAAGAATACAGTGAAGCTTGATCACAAGTCGGTGTCTATTGACGATTTCAACAAGATGTTTGCTTAAAAACAAGCTTTATTCAGCACCTCTGTAAAAAATACCAGAGGATATTAAAGAAGGAGAGGCTTTTGAACCTAATTCCACAATTTATGTGGGGATAAACGTTTCGTTCAGGTGCCTCTCCTGTTTTAAATCCCCATTCATATTAACCGTAAGCAATATAAGAAATGGACGATTTTAGAAAATTTGCCACACACCATATGGGAGTGAACAGTATGGTTCTTGACGATGTAATAAAAAGTCAGAATCAATATCTCAATCCATATATTTTGGAAGAACGCCAGTTGAACGTGACTCAGATGGATGTCTTTTCGCGTTTAATGATGGATCGTATTATCTTTTTAGGTACTCCCATCGATGATTACACAGCCAATACATTACAGGCTCAGTTGCTTTATTTGGATTCGTGTGATCCGAGTAAGGATATTTCTATTTACATCAATTCACCAGGTGGATCTGTGTATGCCGGTTTAGGTATTTACGATACCATGCAGTTCATTAGCAGCAATGTGGCTACTATCTGTACCGGTATGGCTGCTTCGATGGCTGCAGTGTTGTTGGTGGCTGGTGCCGAAGGCAAACGTTCTGCGTTGACTCATAGCCGGGTGATGATACATCAACCCATGGGAGGCGCACAAGGACAAGCTTCGGATATAGAGATTACAGCACGGGAGATTCAGAAACTGAAGAAGGAGTTATATACCATCATAGCCAATCATTCGCATACTGATTTTGAAAAAGTATGGAATGATTCGGACCGTGATTACTGGATGACTTCGCAAGAAGCATTGGATTATGGAATGATAGACCGGATACTGGCTCGTAAGGAATAATATGGATAAAAAAAACAAGAAAGAAAAATGTTCGTTCTGCGGACTGGGAGAGGACGAGGCAGGAC
>CABSGW010000004.1 GCA_902477365.1 uncultured Prevotellaceae bacterium | reverse complement strand
GGATGGGTTGCCCCACTGGTGTTTGAGACCAGCGCGTCTACCGATTCCGCCATCTGGGCATTTTGTGATAGCTTTAAAGCTCTCAATGCGGGTGCAAAGGTAAGGGCTTTTTGTGAAATATCCAAATAAAGAGCCGACTTTTTTTCTTTTTTTCTTTTTATGGATTAATTTAGAAGCGATAGCGGGATGAATCCCAAAGATTTTACTACTTTAGCCTTGAACTTTAATGAAAGATGATATGACACAGGCGAATAATACTTATTGCGTCATTCTTGCTGGAGGTTTGGGCAAACGACTTTGGCCGAGCAGTCGTCGGGATAAACCTAAGCAATTCTTGGATTTTTTTGGAGTAGGAAGAACGTTGCTGCAACAGACTTATGATCGTTTTCTGAAGGTGGTGCCGGCCGAAAATATCTATATTTCTACGTTTGTGGAATATGTAGCGTGGGTGAAAGAGCAGCTGCCGATGATAGACGATGAGCGTATTCTGGCTGAACCCGTGCAGTTGAGTACTGCGCCTGCGGTGGCTTGGGCCACTTATCATATTGCTTCTATCAACCCTACAGCCAATATGATTATCAGTCCGTCCGACCAGCAGATATTGTATGATGACCGTTTTGTGGAGCAAGTCAATAAAGGATTGTCTTTCGTGGAAAAGACGCCCAACTTTTTGGCTTTGGCCGTTAAGCCGACAGTGCCCGAGACCGGTTATGGATACATTCAGGTGGGTGAAGATATCAACGAGAGTGGGTTTGGACGTGTGAAGTCGTTTACCGAAAAGCCGGATCATGAATTTGCCCGGGTTTTTGTGGAGAGTGGAGAGTTCTTCTGGAATACCGGTTTGTTTATGTGGAATGTGCGGACGATGTTGCGCTCGCTGACCGATTTTATTCCCAGTATCGCCGTCAAATTGAACAGTACTGGCGGCATGACTCGCGAAGAGGAATTGAAATTTGTCCAGGAATATTACCCCACCAATCTGTATCTTTCTATTGACTTGGTTATCTTGGAGCGTAATTCTAATGTGTACGTGGAGTGCTGTGACTTCGGTTGGGCCGATATGGGAAGTTGGTCGAATCTGTATGATATGTCGGAGAAAGACGATGATGAAAATGTGGTCATTAACTCCCGCGTTGTGATGCACGATTGCCGCAACAACATCGTGAAACTGCCTAAGGACAAGGTTGCTGTGCTTCATGGGCTGGATGGTTACGTTTTAGCAGAGAAGAACAATGTACTGCTTTTGTGTAAGAATGGAGATCCGTCGCTGGTCCGTCGTTTGGTGAACGAGGTACAGACACAGCTGGGAGAGGACTTTTTATAGCAAGTCCTGCTTTTTCAGGCATGTGTACTGACGGTTTTGCTTGAAAAAAAGCAGTTTTTGTTTGCATGTTTCGACTAAAATTCCTAATTTTGCACTTGATAAGCAAGAGCAGCTTATCGGTACGGGCTTTTAGCTCAGTTGGTTAGAGCAACAGACTCATAATCTGGAGGTCCTAGGTTCAAGCCCTAGATGGCCCACAAGAAAAGGTTGTAGCACACATAGTGACTGCAACCTTTTCTTTTTTTGTTATATTTTTGTTTGGCTTCTTCCGGTAGAAATGAGGCGGAAATAAGGGTGTGCCATAACCTTGTCCCCACAAATAGTAGGAACGACTTTATACGGTTGGTTTTCAGCCGATGTTTGTAGGGTTCATTGCGTCCCGGTTGGTAAATTATACGAACAGGACTGTCCGTATCTCGTGATGGGTGTTTTTGATAAAAACAGATTCGCTTGTGGGACGCGGTACGGTATAGGTGTTGATGCCTGATACAAAACCAATCTTAAAAATCAAATGAGAGCTGTTTATCGCCTAGCAGATTGTAACTCATACGGTGGTAGGGTGTTACTCCGTGTAGGCGAATGGCCTCCCTGTGCTCTCGGGTGGGGTATCCGGCATTCCGTTCCCATCCGTATTGCGGATACTCCCGGTGCAGTTCCTCCATGTAGTCGTCGCGATAGGTCTTGGCCAGTATGCTGGCTGCTGCGATGGATAGATATTTGGCGTCTCCCTTCACGATAGTGGTATGCGGGATGGATGGATATGGGTCGAACCGGTTTCCGTCAATAAGCAAGGCTTCGGGCGTTACACTTAACGCCTTTATAGCCCTGTGCATGGCCAAAAAGGAGGCATGCAAGATGTTTATGCGGTCTATTTCGGCAGGTGTCACCACTCCTACAGCCCATGCTACAGCGTCGCGCTCTATCTCTGTGCGTAATGCATAGCGTCGTCGGGCGGTGAGCTGTTTCGAGTCGTTCAGTTGCTCGTTACTGTAGTCGGGAGGCAGTATGACGGCCGCGGCATACACACTGCCGGCCAGACAACCTCTGCCGGCTTCGTCGCAACCAGCTTCTACTAGGCCTGGTGTCAGGAAAGGAAGTAGTGTTGCCATGGAGTGGATGTGTTTAGATGCGTACAGCTGTTCCGTTACATATCACCATGAGCATGTTACCGCTGCTACCCAGCGCTTCGTAGTCCAGGTGGATGCCTACTACGGCGTTTGCTCCCAGTTGTTGGGCTTGTTCGGACATCTCTTGCAGTGCCGTTTCTTTAGCTTTACGCAACACCTCCTCGTATGCTGCCGAGCGGCCGCCGAAAAAGTCGCGCACACCGGCCATGATGTCGCGGAAAACGTTTGCGCCGATAATGGCTTCGCCGGTTACTACGCCGTAGTAAGTTTGGATAGGACGGCCTTCGACCGTAGGGGTTGTTGTTAGTAACATTGTGTGTTTTTAGGATTAATAGGTTTGATTGTATCTCTAGAATAGAGTCGGAATGACTCCCTGTTTAACGAGAATGGGCAGGTAGTGGGTCAGCAACGAGATCAGCACCCCCAGTAATACGGCGCTTACGTAGAGCAACGTGTAGAATTTCTTCATCTTTCCGCCGGAGGCCAGGGTGATGGGTAGCAGGAACAGCAGCGCCAGAAAAGAACCTAAGGCCCACCAGGGAATGGGATAGATGCGTAGGTAGAAAGCCAGCCAGCAAACCGTCCAATAGTGAATGAAGCTGACCAGTGCAAACCTTCCCGGAGCACGCCGTAGCCATAAGATGCAAGTTCCTATCAGTCCCGGCAGACAACTGATGACAGCATAAGTTAACAGTGTTTTCATCGCGTTTTCTCCTAAAACATTTTACGTACACGGTCTATTCCGCTTACCAATGCGTCCACCTCGGCTTTGGTGTTGTACAGGGCAAACGATGCCCGTACTGTTCCCTCAATGCCGTAACGCGTCATGAGCGGCTGTGCGCAGTGGTGTCCTGTACGCACGGCTATGCCTAGGCGGTCGAGCAGTGTTCCCATGTCCAGGTGGTGGATGTCGCCCACCAAAAAAGAGATGACGGCTTCCTTTTTATCGGCTTGGCCGAATATGCGCATGCCGGGTATGGCGCTCATTTGTTCGGTGGCATAGCGGGCCAGCTCCGCTTCGTGGGCTGCGATGTTGTCCATGCCCAACGCCTCGATAAAGTCCAGCGCCTTGGCCAGGGCGTGTGTGCCTACGTAGTCGGGCGTTCCGGCCTCGAACTTGTAAGGCAGCCCGGCGTAAGTAGTCTTTTCAAAACTTACGGTGGCAATCATTTCTCCGCCACCTTGGTAGGGCGGCATTTGTTCCAGCCATTTTTCCTTACCGTAAAGTACGCCTACCCCGGTAGGGCCATATACCTTGTGCGCGCTGAAAGTCAGGAAATCACAATCTATTGCCTGTACATCCACGGGCATGTGGGGCACACTCTGCGCGCCGTCTATAAGTATGGGTACACCGTGTGCGTGAGCCACCTTGGTCATGCGTTCCACCGGATTCACTGTACCCAGCACATTCGACACATGGGTAACGCATACCAACCGTGTACGGTTATTGAACAACTGTTCGTAGGCGTCCGGCATCAGTTCGCCCCGGTCGGTCATGGGGATGACACGCAACACAATTCCTTTTTGTTCGCGTAACAGTTGCCAGGGCACAATGTTGGAATGGTGTTCCATGGTCGAGATAATCACCTCGTCCCCTTCATGCAACAGTTGTCCGAAGGAAGATGCAACCAGATTAAGGCTCTCGGTAGTACCCCGTGTAAAGACAATCTCATTGGCCGATGCCGCCCCTATGAAGCGGCGCACCCGTTCGCGTGCCTGTTCGTGCAGGTCGGTGGCCTGTTGCGACAGGAAGTGTACGCCCCGGTGCACGTTGGCATTGACCGAATAATATTCCTCGGCAATAGCATCTACCACACAACGCGGCTTTTGCGTGGTGGCGGCATTGTCCAGATAAACAAGCGGATGGTTATAGACGGAACGTTCCAAAATGGGAAACTCCCGGCGTATCGTTGTCAGATCGTACATGATAATCCTGATTGATTGAAAGGCAAAATTACGGAAAAACTATGGAATAACGGCTGTAAACGGGTGGAATGACTGTAAAAAAGTTGGTTATAAGGTAGTTGCAAAGTAATACTATGTCTGTTTGCTACTACTGATCCGGACGATTGAAGGCTTTGAACGTCAGATTATAGATCTTGTCTATTGCTCAATAGGAAATACCTGTTGCAAGCATTTTGGGAAAGATATATCTTTGCCAGTGAAATAACAATTTAAATTCTTAAAACGATTCAAGATGAGAAGTATTACGACATTTGACTTGCAGTATGCACACCGCTTCTATGGTTTTCAGGGTGAGGCCCAGTATCTTCATGGCCATACGGGTGTGTTGACGATTGAGGTGGAAGATTCCGTGAATGCCGGTGTGAACATGGTGTATCCGTGTAATGAGATTCAGAAGCTGGCATGGGATGTATTGAAGAATTTTGACCATGCTTTGATTCTTCGTGAGGACGATCCGCTGTTACCTGCCATCCTCGGTGTTTACGAGCAACAGGGCATTAAGAACGGACACCCTCAGAACAAGATGAAAGGCGAGGCCTTCAAAACGACCTTGGCTACGGCATATCCGGATTCACGTTTGGTGGTGACCAAGGAGACGATGACTGTAGAAGGTATGATCAAGATTGTGTACGAGCTTCTTAAGGACAAGCTGAACATTGCAAAGATTACCTTTACCAGTGGAGTGAATGCCGCTTCTGCCGAGTTCGAGACGAAGAACAACATCGAACGTTGCCCGCTGTGTGGCATTTCGCTGGACGAGGAAGGCGTATGTCCCAAGTGCGGATATAAGAAAAAGTAATTCATCGCATTGATCAACCGTTTGCGGCCACTTCAGGAAATGCCTGAAGTGGCCGCAGTTTTTCTGTGTTCTTGTCGTTTCTTAATAGAGCCGGTCGCAGGAGATCTGTAAGTGAGTGGAGTGTATAGAAGAGGCTGTTTTTCGTTACTCGTCCGGATAAAAAACATTCCGCCTGCCCAATACGTTTGGGCAGGCGGAATGTTTAGATATACGTTAACCGTATGGGGAAATTATTTTTTGTTTCCGAAGTAACGGTTGAACAAGCCTTCGAAGCCTTTGCCGTGACGAGCCTCGTCCTTAGCCATTTCGTGTACGGTATCGTGGATAGCGTCCAAGTTGAGAGCTTTGGCGCGTTTGGCGATGCGGAACTTGTCTGCACATGCACCCGATTCGGCGTTCATGCGTTTTTCCAGATTGGTTTTGGTGTCCCAAACCACGTCACCCAACAGTTCGGCGAATTTAGAAGCGTGTTCAGCCTCTTCCCATGCGTAACGTTTAAAGGCTTCAGCTATTTCGGGATAACCCTCGCGATCAGCCTGGCGGCTCATGGCCAAGTACATACCCACTTCGGTACATTCGCCCATGAAGTGGTTGTTCAGGTCTTGAATCATCTCGTCGTCGCAACCTTTGGCAACACCGATTTCGTGCTCGGTCTCGAAGCCGAGGCCTTCATCGCTCATTTCTTTGAACTTAGAGGCAGGAACGCCACACATCGGACACTTTTCGGGAGCTGTTTCGCCTTCGTGCATGTAACCACATACGGTACAAATAAATTTCTTTTTCATAATCGGTTCGTTTTAATTTAAATTGTTGTTATCCTTTATTGTTGTTCTGTCGTTTTCTGTTCAGCAGCCGGTCTGTTTGCACACCTTGCAAATACCTTTATAATAAGTATGCACCTCGGTCACTTCGTGCCCTTCCAGATACACCGGTTGGTTCAGGGCTGTTTGTTCGGCCGTCGTGACGTCGTATACACGGCCGCAACATTTGCACAATAGATGTCCGTGTGGTGTCAGGTCTCCGTCGAAGCACACTTTCCGTTCGTCAATGGTGAGCATGGTAGCCGCATTATTGTCCACAAACAGGCGCAATGTGTTGTAAACCGTAGTTTTGGACAGTGTAGGAATGGAGGGTGACAAGGCCGTGTGAATTTCTTCGGCTGTTGGATGTGTATGATGTTCAAGCAGATACTCCATGATGGCAATGCGTTGCACCGATGGTTTCACGTTGTGTGCCAACAGGTAATCGATAGTATCGCTATTGTTCATATTTGTAATTATTACAATAATTAGTTCAATGCAAAAATACGTCTTTTGGGCTGAATGGCCAAATTGCGTGGGCTATTTTTGCAGGTGTTTAGTAATAATTTAGAATTTTCGGGACGGCATATTCTGGAAGAGGAAAGCGGTTGAAATTTAAAATAATGCTTATCTTTGTTTTTTAAATCGGTTATCATGAAACGACTTTTTCCTCTTTTTGTGATTGGTGTGTTGATGGGGCACATGGCGGGCCATGCCGCGGTGTCGCATTTGTTGCCCCGGCCACAGCGCATCACGGTGCAGGACACAGACCCGCTGAAGACGCGCCGTGTGCGTATTGCAGCACCGGCAGACTCTGCGCGGGTAGCCGGCTGGTGCGAACGACAAGGGCTTCTTGTTTCAACGGACAGGGCAGTTCCTTTGTTCGAGGTGTGCAGGTGCGATTCGGTGGACGGTGCGTTCAATCAGGACGAGGCATACACCCTGCGGGTGGAAACGGACCGTATCCGGGTAGAAGCCGTTACCGAAACCGGGGTGATACGGGCTTTGCAGACGTTGTCGCAGTTGGCAGAGGGCCGTCCGGGCCGTAAAGGCATCCGGCTGGAGACGGTGGAGGTTGTGGACTGGCCGGCGTTCAGGGTGCGCGGTTTCATGCACGATGTGGGACGCGGTTATATCCCGGTAGAGCAACTGAAGCGCGATATTGATTTACTGTCCCGCTACAAGGTGAATGTATTCCATTTCCATCTGACGGAAAACCTGGCCTGGCGTTTGCAGAGCAAGCGTTTTCCCGAACTGAACGCCGATGCGAACTTCGGCCGCTTGCCGGGGCGTTACTATACCTTTGAAGAGACGCGCGAACTGGAACGGTATTGCCGTGAACGCGGTGTGTTGCTGTTGCCCGAGATAGATATGCCGGGACACAGTGCCGCTTTCACCAAAACATTCGGCTACGACATGCAGACGCCCGAAGGGATGGAGAAGCTCAGGGCTTTGCTGGAGGAAGTGTGCAAGGAGGCTTTTCCGGAGTCGCCCTACCTGCATATAGGTACTGACGAGGTGGTGATACGTAACCCGCAGTTTGTTCCCCAAATGGTGGCTCACGTCCGTGGACTGGGCAAACGTGTGATGTCGTGGAATCCCGGGGCAGACTACCGGGTGGGCGAGATTGACGCGTTGCAGTTGTGGAGCAGCCGCGGGCGTTTTCATCCCGGTATTCCGTGCATTGACTGCCGTTACCACTACATCAACCATTTTGATACCTATGCCGATGTAGCCGGGGTGTATGGAAGCATGGTGTGCGAACAACCTATGGGCGACTACGAGCATGCCGGTGTGATTCTGGCTGCGTGGAACGACCGCAATTTGCCTCGGCCCGAGGATATTACCAGTCAGAACGGTTTGTATGCGGCCATGCTGGCTGTGGCGGAGCGCGCCTGGATGGGGGGTGGAAGCGATTATATTACCCGCAGTGGGGTGAACCTGCCCCGGAAAGGTACGCCTGAGTTCGAGGCATTTGCCGATTGGGAACGCCGTTTTCTGTACCACAAAGACCATACGTTGCGGAGTGTCCCGATTCCTTATGTGAAGCAGACCCACATGCGTTGGCGCATCACCGAACCTTTTGACAACGGTGGTGACGTGGAGGCCATCTTTCCGCTGGAGAACGGTGTGGTGGATACGGTTATTTTCTACGAATGCGAACTTCATCGCACACACGAGGTTTATGGTGCAGGTGTATATTTGCGCCATGTGTGGGGAACGGTGCTTCCGGCGCTTTATGCGCGACCTGAGCCCAATCATACGGCCTATGCCTATACCTATGTATATAGTCCGCGTGAGCAGTGGGTGGGGGCTCAGATAGCCTTTCACGATTACGGGCGTTCGGAGAACGCCCTGCCGCCACGGCCGGGTACGTGGGACTATAAAGGCAGTAGGGTGTGGGTGAACGGCAATGAGTTGTTGCCGCCAGAGTGGGTCAATACACACCAGAAGAAAGACAGTGAAATACCGTTGCAGAACGAGAATTTCAGCGCACGCGCCCCTTATCCGGTGCATTTGGTGAAGGGATGGAACAGGGTGTTGCTGAAGTTGCCGGTGGCAGCGTTCAGCAGCGAGGCGGTGCGTTTGGAGAAGTGGATGTTTACGTTTGCCCTTACCACGCCGGACGGCCGCCATGCGGCTCCCGATTTGGTTTATTCGCCGACGTGCGAGCTGGACGAATGAGATGGAGGTTGGCAGGACAATGAAAAAGATCGGTTATTGGTGGTGCTGTTGCTGGTTGTTGGGTATGTGGGCGCTGGGTTCATGTACGGGGAGGGTTGCGCCTGCACCGTTGCAGCGGGCAGCTGTGTTGGCCGACAGTGCTCCCCGGACGGCCGACAGTTTGTTGCGCGTTTTGTCGGCTACGATCGGTGGTGAACGGACGGCTGTGCGTATGCGTTATGAACTGGTTCGCGTGGTGGTGGATCATCAGTTGGACCGCCCCTTGGCTTCGGACAGCGTATTGCGCCGGCTTTCGGCCTACTATGACCGCAAGGGACCGGCGACCAACAAGGTACTGGTACATTATTATTGGGGTATCTTCTATCGTAGCAAGGGTGACGCGCCACGCGCGTTGGAACACTTCAGTCTGGCCGAAAAGGTGGCGCGCGAGACCGAGGAAGAAGCGGTGTTGATACGTGTTCTGGCACAGGTGGGCAACCTGCACCGGCGGCAGGGACATACCACCCAGGCCTTGGAAGTGTTGCAAGAGGCTTATAGGCTGGCTACCCGGCGCAACGATGCGCGGGCACGCATTATCCTGTTGCGCGACATTGCCTTTACCTATTATAGAAGGCAGCAGCTGGAAAGCGCCATCGGGTATTACCATCTGGCGGTAGCCGTGGCCCAGCAGGGGGCGGACAAGCGGCTGGTGAAAGATTTGCACGAAGGATTGTTGCAACTCTATCTGGAACTGGACAACGCCATGATGGTGGGGTATATACCCAACGATACGTTGCCGGATGTTCCTTACAAAAATGTGCCGATGATGCGTTTGCGTGAGGGCATGGCAGCGATGGAACAGGGGCGGCGCAAAGAGGCAAGGGAACTGTGTATGGAGGCGCGGCAGCAGGGTAATATCTATACCAAAGCGGCAGCCTGCCGCCTGCTAAGCGATATCAGCCGGCAGGCCGGACAGGACGGTGATGCGGCGGCCTTCAAAGCCGAACAGCGGCAGTACGAAGATTCCATTCGCCTGATGAAGGCTGCGGCGCAGTTGCGGCGCATGGAAGGGCTTTATAATTACGAGTTGCGCGACAAGGAAAGCGAGCAGTTACAGGTGCGCAACCGGGAGTTGCAATTGTATTTGTACGTAGCGATGGCTTTGCTGATAATCGTTCTGTTGGGGGTAACGGCACACCGGCTTTATGCGCAGAACCGACGTGCGGAAAAAGCCCGGAAACTGGCGCATTGGAAGGCCTTGCAGCAAGAGCGTTACGAACGGAGCGAACAGCGTGTGGCCGAGAATGAGCGCTTGTTGGAACAGTTGCGCATGCAGTTGGTTACAACCGAGGAGCATAGTAGGGCGTTGGTGCAAACGCAACTGGAGCAGCTGGAGCAGACGAATCGCCAGATTGCGGTGCAGCAGAAAGAGGAACAGTTGCGTGGGGAAGCGCTGAAGCGGACACCGGTGTACCAGAAGTTCCGTCATGCCGTGGAGCAGGCGGATGTGTTTGTGCCAAGCCAAGCGGAATGGCAAGGGTTGGAGGATGCCGTGAACGAGGCGTATCCACGCTTTGTAGAGCGCTTGTTCGAATTATATCCGGCATTGTCGGTCATCGAACGCCGCACGTGCCTGCTGGTTAAGATAGGTCTTCCGATTACAACGATTGCGGCTTTGTTGGGACGTTCCAAATCTTCGGTTTCAAATTCGCGTCGCCGGTTGTATGTGAAGTTGATGGGTGTTGAGGGTACGACAGAGCAGTTTGACCGGTTTATAGATGCATTGTAGTGCAAAAAACAGCGATGGATTCAGGCAGAAAACCCGAATCCTTCGCTGTTGAAAAATAGTTTGATATAGGATACTTATCCTACGCTGCCTTCGAGCGATACGGATAAAAGTTTTTGCGCTTCGACAGCAAATTCCATCGGCAATTTGTTGAGAACCTCTTTGGCATATCCGTTGACAATAAGGTCGATGGCTCCCTCCATGGGAATGCCGCGTTGGTTGCAGTAGAACAATTGGTCCTCGGATATTTTGGACGTACTGGCCTCGTGTTCGATAACGGCAGTGGGGTTGTTCGAGTCGATGTAAGGGAACGTATGTGCCCCGCATTGACTGCCTAACAACAGCGAGTCGCACGAACTGTAGTTGCGCGCCTTGTCCGCCTTTGCTCCCATTTTCACTAAACCGCGGTAAGAGTTCTGGCTCTTTCCGGCCGAGATGCCTTTGCTGATGATGGTACTTCGTGTATTCTTGCCGATATGGATCATCTTGGTTCCGGTATCGGCTTCCTGATGATTGTTGGTTACGGCCACGGAGTAAAACTCGGCTTGGGAGTTGTCTCCGGTGAGGATGCAGCTGGGATATTTCCAGGTGATGGCCGAGCCGGTTTCTACCTGTGTCCACGAAAGCTTGCTGTTTGCACCGCGCAGGTGTCCGCGTTTGGTAACAAGGTTCAGCACGCCTCCAACTCCGTTCTCATCTCCCGGATACCAGTTCTGCACCGTCGAGTATTTCACTTCGGCATCTTTGTTGACAATGATTTCTACGATGGCGGCGTGCAGTTGGTTCTCGTCGCGCATGGGGGCGGTGCAGCCCTCCAGGTAAGAAACGTAGCCGCCTTCGTCGCAGACGATGAGCGTGCGTTCGAACTGACCGGTATTGCGTGCATTGATTCGGAAGTAGGTGGAAAGTTCCATAGGGCAGCGTACGCCTTTGGGGATGTACACAAACGAACCGTCTGAGAACACGGCACTGTTGAGTGCTGCAAAATAGTTGTCGCGATAGGGGACAACCGTACCCAGGTATTGGCGAACCAAGTCGGGATATTCGCGTACAGCCTCGCTGAATGAGCAGAATATGATGCCTCGTTCGGAGAGCTTTTCCTTGAAAGTGGTCTTTACGGAGACGGAATCCATCACGGCGTCTACGGCCACTCCGCTCAAGGCCATGCGTTCTTCCAGCGGAATGCCCAACTTGTCGAACGTTTTCATGAGTTCGGGATCTATCTCTTTCGGCCCTTCTTTCTTTTTCTTCGTCGGATCTGCATAATAGGAGATCTCCTGGTAATCGATAGGAGGCAGGTTGACGTGTGCCCAGGTGGGTTGTTCCTGTGTAAGCCAATGGCGGTAGGCCTTCAGACGGAACTCCAACAGCCATTCAGGTTCTTCCTTCTTGGCTGAAATAAGGCGTATAACCTCTTCATTAAGGCCTTTCTCAATGATTTCGGTATGTACGTCGGTGATGAAACCGTATGCATATTTCTTTTCGGCTACCTCGCGGATAAGTTGGTTCTTCTCCTCGGGTTGGCGTACTTCGTTGAGATTATTTGTTTCCATAAGTTGAATCGGTACGTTCTATGTAGATGGTGTCGGAAGTCTCGGTTTTAATGATCCGTTCGTATGCAACGTCATCAAATAAAACGGTCAACGCTCCTTTAACCGGTTGGAACAGATGGGATGCTTCTTGCTTCTTGGGGTCGATGATATTAATCGCTGCCATGGCGTTGAATATGCAGCTTAGCAGGATAAGGTATTTCCCTACGCCCAGCGTGAGCCCTAACAGGCTGTTGAGCCACCCGGCACGCATCTCTTTGAGCATTTTGGTAAGACCGGAGGCGATGAGTCCCAGAAAGATGGGCACCATCACCCATAGGATGATAAAAGCCAACAAGTCGGAGATAGACGGCGAAGTGCCGAATTGCGGGGTGATATATTTGCCTAGCGTGGAATAGAACTGGCTGGCAATGAACAGACCGACGAGGAAGCCGGATAAGGAAACGAGCTGCTTGAGAAAGCCGCTCGTCCATCCTTTATATGCTCCCCACACCAGCAATACAATGATTACGATGTCGAGTATTCCCATTTGTGTTATAATTTTTGTTTAACTTCAATCTGCTGATAGGTTTCAATGGTGTCGCCTTCTTGCATATCATTGCAGTTGGTCAGGCTGATACCACATTCAAAGTTTGTACTAACTTCTTTCACATCATCCTTGAAGCGTTTGAGTGCGTTTATTTCTCCGCTGAAGATAACGATACCGTCGCGGATGAGACGTGCCTTGTCTGAACGTTTTACCTTTCCGTCCATGACAAATGCTCCGGCAACCAGACCGACTTTGCTGATGCGGTACACCTGGCGGATTTCGATCGTAGAGGTGATCTCTTCCTTGATAACCGGTTCCAACATACCCTCCATGGCGTCTTTCACTTCTTCGATGGCGTCATAGATGATAGAATATAGACGAATGTCTACGCCTTGTTGTTCGGCCTGTTTACGTGCACTAACGCTAGGACGAACCTGGAAGCCGATGATGATGGCTTCTGAGGCGGCGGCCAATGTAACGTCGTTCTCGCTGATCTGTCCCACACCTTTGTGGATGACATTGACAGCGATCTTTTCAGTTGACAATTTGATGAGTGAGTCGCTAAGTGCTTCTACAGAACCGTCTACGTCACCCTTCACGATGATATTCAACTCCTGGAAGCCTCCCAATGCGATGCGGCGTCCCACTTCGTCAAGCGTAAGCATCTTCTGTGTGCGGAGTCCCTGTTCGCGAGCCAATTGTTCGCGTTTGTTGGCAATCTCGCGTACTTCCTGTTCCGTATCCATTACGTGGAAAGTATCACCGGCCTGTGGTGCGCCGTTAAAGCCTAGCAGCGTTGCAGCCTGTGCAGGTCCAATGTCGTTGACGCGCTGATTACGTTCGTTGAAAAGCGCTTTTACACGACCGTAACTGGTTCCGGCCAATACAATGTCTCCCTGATGCAGTGTTCCATTGCTTACCAGTACGGTTGCAACGTAGCCACGTCCTTTGTCAAGCGAAGACTCGATGATTGTTCCCGTAGCCTTGCGGTTGGGATTTGCTTTCAGTTCCAGCATTTCAGCTTCGAGCAATACTTTTTCAAGCAACTCTTTAACGCCGATTCCTTTCTTTGCGGAAATATCCTGGCTTTGGTATTTACCTCCCCATTCTTCAATCAGGAAGTTCATGGCAGCCAGACTCTCTTTTATTTTGTCAGGGTTGGCGCTCGGTTTGTCTATCTTGTTGATGGCAAATACAATTGGAACATTGGCTGCCACAGCATGGTTGATAGCCTCTTTGGTCTGGGGCATGATGTCATCATCGGCTGCAATAATGATAATTGCAATGTCCGTAGCCTGTGCTCCACGTGCACGCATCGCTGTAAAGGCTTCGTGTCCCGGTGTGTCTAGGAAAGTGATGTGTCGTCCGTCTTCCAAGGTTACATTATAAGCACCGATGTGCTGTGTAATACCTCCGGCCTCTCCGGCAATAACGTTTGCTTTACGCACATAGTCAAGCAACGATGTCTTACCGTGGTCAACGTGTCCCATAACGGTGACAATCGGTGCACGTGGCAGCAGATCGTCTTCATCGTCCTCCACTTCGGTAACCGCTTCGGATACCTCTGCGCTGACATATTCCGTTTTGAAACCGAACTCTTCAGCTACCAGGTTGATTGTTTCGGCATCCATGCGTTGGTTGATGCTGATCATGATCCCGATGCTCATACACGTTGCAATAACCTGTGTAACCGGGATATTCATCATCGTGGCCAACTCGTTGGCTGTAACAAACTCTGTTAATTTCAAGATACGGCTATCTTGAGCTTCCTCGTTCATCAGCTCTTCCTTGTAGGCACGTGCATTGTCACGTTTTTCTTTACGGTATTTTGCACCTTTCGACCCTTTTCCTTTGCTGGTAAGTCGTGCCAATGTTTCTTTTACCTGCTTAGCAACATCCTCGTCCGATATTTCGGTTTTCAGCGGTTGCGGCTGTTTGCGGTTCTTATTGTTCTTGCCTTTGTTGTCATTTGCATTGTTGTTGCGTGGTGGGCGAGGACCTTGTGTTGCGCCTCCTCCGCCTTGTGCACCGGCTGCAGTTACGTCTACGCGTTCTTTGTTGATGCGGTTACGTTTCTTCTTTTGTCCGTCGGCTGTTGTGCCGGCGCCACCTTGTTGACGACTTTTTTCTTCGCGTTCTTTGCGTTTCTCTTCTTTGCTCTTTTTCTTAGGACGCGTATTCTGGTTCAAAGTAGAGAGGTCGATAGTACCCAATACTTTGGGAGCTGTAATTTCTGTTTGTTGATGTAGTTTAAATACACCGTCGTCCATTGTCCCAATGGCTGCAGCTCGTTCTTCTACGGTCGGTTTTACCGTTTTCTTGTGTTCGGGTGTAGCTTCTTCCACTTTGTTTTCTGTTTTTTCTTCTACTGTTGGTTCTACCGAAACTTTTTCTTCTGCTTTTTCTTCAAGGTTATTTACCGTCGGCTTCTCTTCCGTTTGCTCCGGAGCAGCCGTTTCTGTTTTTATTTCCGGTTTTTCTTCTTCCTTGGGTGCTTGTACCGCCGGTTTCGCATTCAGGTCGATGTGTCCTACCGTTTTTAATTTCGGACGGTTTTCTTCCGGAATCTCTACTTTGATCACCGTTTCGGCAACTTTTTCGTTCTTCTTTTTGTCCTTGTTGTTTTGACGTCCCTGTAACAGCTTCTCAGCTTCGTTGCGCAGGTCCTTATCGGCACCAAACTCCTTACGAAGCAGATTATACTCTTCTTCGTTGATTTTGGTATTGGGATTTGTCTCGATAGAGACTCCCTTCTTTTCAAAGAACTCCACGATAGTCTGTAGACTGACGTTAAATTCTTTGATGGCTTTGTTTAGTCTTATTGTGTTACTACTCATAGATTACTCGTCCTCAAATTCTGCTTTTAATATATGGAGCACCTCGTCAACTGTATCCTCTTCCAAATCAGCTTTTTCAATCAGCATCTCGCGAGGGGCGTTCAGTACGCTCTTGGCTGTATCAAGGCCAATTCCCTTGATGGCATCAATCACCCACTGGTCTATTTCGTCTGAGAACTCATCCAGGTAGATGTCCTCTTCTCCTTCTCCCTCTGCCACTTCGCGGAACACGTCAATGGTATATTCTGTCAACATAGAGGCCAGTTTGATGTTCAAGCCACCCTTACCGATAGCCAGGGAAACTTCTTCCGGCTTCAGGTACACTTCGGCCTTGCGGTCTTCTTCGTTCAGGTGAATGCTTGATACGCGTGCAGGGCTCAAAGCACGCTGTATGAACAATTGAATGTTCGATGTATAGTTGATTACGTCAATGTTCTCGTTGCGTAGCTCGCGTACAATGCCGTGAATACGGCTACCTTTCACGCCTACACAAGCTCCTACGGGGTCAATACGCTCGTCATAGCTTTCAACGGCTATTTTGGCACGTTCGCCCGGAATACGTGCTATGCGTTTGATGGTGATTAATCCATCGTGTATTTCGGGAACTTCAGCCTCCAGCAAACGTTGCATGAACTCCGGTGCAGTACGGCTTACGAAGATCTTCGGGTTATTGTTTGTGTTGTCAACGCGTGATATGACGGCCCGCGCTGTTTCACCTTTCCGGTAATAGTCGCCCGGAATCTGGTCTTGACGCAACAGATGCAGTTCGTTACCTTCATCGTCAACCAATAGCATTTCACCTTTCCATACCTGATATACTTCCGCACTGACCACCTCACCTACACGGTCTTTGTATTTGTTGAACAAGGCATCATGCTCCAATTCCAATGTCTTGCTGGCCAAAGTCTGTCTTAACGTCAGGATGGCGCGTCGGCCGAAACTGGCAAAGTCAATCTTCTCACTCACCTCTTCGCCTATTTCGTAGCTGGGGTCAGTCTCGCGTGCTTCGGTCAGTCCTATTTCTTTATTCTTATCAATGATGGCATCATCTGCCACCACCTCGCGGTTACGGTATATTTCAAAGTCGCCTTTGTCAGGGTTTACAATCACGTCAAAATTCTCGTCAGAACCAAACATCTTGACAATCACACTGCGTACACTTTCTTCCAGCACACCTACCAGGGTAGTGCGGTCTATATTTTTCGTATCCTTGAACTCTGAAAAAGTATCAATCAGACTTATTGTCTCTTCTTTTTTCTTTGCCATGGTCGGGTCGTATCTTTTTGTTTTTTATTATTCAGTGGTTATTTAAAGGAAATCAAGTATTTGGTGTATTTCACGTCGTTGTAGGCATAATGCTCGTCTTCGTCCACCAGTTTAGGGCGTTTTGCGCCTTCGGGTTTCACTTTCTTGCTCACGCTCACCGTAAAACCGTTCTCATCGGCTTCTTTCAGCACACCGGTCAGCTTCTTTCCCTCATTGGTCAATAGCTCAACGTTTTTGCCTACATGATTCTTGTATTGTTGCAAAACCTTGAATGGCTGCCCTATTCCGGCGCTCCCCACTTCCAGTTCGTAGTCCTCTTCGTCCCGGTTCAGGTGGTCACCGATGTAACGACTCAGGTCTACGCAATCTTCAATCCATACACCTTCTTCATGATCTATTTCAATCACAATGCGGTTGTCTGTACTAATAGCCAAGTCGGTCAGAAAGTAGTCTTTGTCTTCCAACCATTCGTCAACTAACTGCTTTACAATGCTTTTTTCTATCATGCTAATTTTGTACGTTAAAACAAAGTGAGGAACTTCTTCAAGCCCCTCACTTCCACATGCGGTGCAAATATACGCATTTTTTGTAGCTTATCCAAATGTTTTGGTCGATAAATCGTGTCGGGTACAAATAAAAGGCAAGCCCGGCCGTTTCATCTGTGTTTCTTGTTTAAAGTCCGTGTTACCAGATGTCTTCACCCGCATTGATGACCGATTTAGGAACAAATTCCAAGTAGTCAAAGAAAAATTGGGCGTTCTTGTTTTCCAAGATGGATTTGAACCGTAGGTAATATACCTGATCTGCCCGGAACGTTTGGGTGGTGATGATACGTCGCAGCGCCGAGTTGCCCGATCCGTCAACGGCGCGCAGACTGGTTGTAACACCGCTGCCCGATGTCAGTCCTGTAAAGTTGGGAGCTTTCATGTAGTTGTGATTTCTCATGGCCTTGTCTACGGAGATATTGTATATCTGATCTTCGGTGTCGGCTTCCCATCCCACCAGCGGGTCTATTCCTTTCAGTCGCAGGTCTACGGGCAGTCCCACTGCTTGCAGGTTTTCTTTGTTGGTTCCTAAGTAGATTTGGGCCATGCCGCGGTAATTGTTGTTAGACGAGGCCATACGCAACTCGTAAGTACCCGTTACAGGCACAGCCGGCAATTTATAGGTAAAGTCGTATTGTCCGTAAACCATGACTTCGTCACCCATGTAGTCACGCCAGCCCAAGGGGGCATATTCGCCCTGGTATGCTGTGTATGTTTCGTCCGATATGGTCAGGTTCTCAAAATAACCCTGCGGTAGTCCGATGTGCGCTTCAACGTTGGGGCGGCGTATGTTGTTGCTTGATATCTCACCCAGAAAGTCGTACACGTCAAATCTGAACCGTTCGCTTGCCAATGAAGTCTCGGCCGGTTTATCGTATTCCAGCAACTTATCTATAATGTAGTAATTACCGTTCAGCGCGTTGGTCGGTTCTGTTCCGTTCGACGCTTCTATCTTTACTCCCGGATACAGCACAGTCAGTTCGTTATAAGTACCTTCGCGTCCGTTGTCGTACGTACTGCGACGGTTTATGAATTTGCCGTTTGTAGCCTTTCCTTCTGTAATCTTTATCAGGCGGCGGTGTTTACCCATAGTTTCGTAATAGTTGTTACAGTTCAAGGTCAGGTTTTCAGGACGGTTATAGGCAAATCCCAATTCGTTGAAGTGAATGACCAATTTGTTGAACGGTATGGATTGTTTCAGCAAGTGGTATGCAACAAACTGGTTCACAACGTTGTCTTGGTCCTTCAGATCATCGGCTACATTCGGATTACTGCTTTTCTTTTGTTTCTCTGCATAAATCGACATGTTTGCGCATTTTTCTTTTATGATGGGCAGGATGTCGTTCCAGTTGGTAATTTGGCCCGAGATCGGTGCGGTCTCTATCCGCACTCCCCAAGCCTCTGTAAACAGTTCGTCCGGTTCGGTAAAGGCAGTAAAGCCATATTTCCGGTGTTCGGGTGTTAGGTGTGGAGTTTGGTTACTCCAGTGGTTGGGGATACTCGTAGGGTGGTTTTCTTCGTATTCCTGATCCAGGTATACCACCATCGAGTCTGCCCAGCCGGTTTCTTCCAACAATTTGGAAAACAGCTTGGTGTTGCTGGTTTGGTTCAGCAATGAAGGCAGGGTGGACATGGACGATGAAATCACGTGGTCCACCACGTGCATCACGCCGTTTTCCACTTCAAGGTCGGCCGATATGATGTTCGATAGTGCGTTTACTACCACCGTTCCTTTTCCGTTAATGCTTTTAAAGGCGATGGTGATGTAGCGGTCGTTCATATTGGTGTTGTTCAGCGCTCCTTCCACATTGAAGTCTGTCGATTTATAGGCTTCCGTGTCGCCGTTGTCTATGATGCTGTTCCGTGCAATGTGCTCTTTAATAGAGTCGGCCAGCAGACTCAAGTCGTAATTAGTTTCCCCCATAATTGAATCTACATAAGCGTGTAAGGCCTGGTTTGTAGGTACAAATACGGTGTAGTGTCCGCGAGCCGATAACAGGTCGGCCAGTGTCGACTGGCTCTTGTTGCTCAGTTTTACCGTTTGCAACATGCGGTAGTACTCGCTGAATGAAGCTTCTTCACTCAGATAGGTACTGATCATCTTTCCTGAAAACGTGTACATGTTCGATTCGTCGATATCGTCCGAACAGGATGTAAATACCGCACTTGACAATAACAGGAGGGTAAACAGGTAACAAATGGTCTGGTATAGACTTTTGCGGGATACATTAACGTTCTTCATGATGCTCTCTTTAGGGTATTTTTGTTTCATACATCCTGCACGGCAGAAGCCTCCTTATGGGCTTGCCGTTTAGTGTACAGTTTATTATCACATTTTAAATATACAAGATTGTGCGGAAAGAATTACTTTTTATACCGGTGTTTTAATTTTCTTTTAATATTTAATTTAAAATGTATTAGGATTTGTCTTTAAATGACGTGCGTAGCAAACTGCTTGGATTAGTTGCTACGCACGTGCCTATGTTTAAAATTGTGACCTTTTTGGAATTGTGATCTCCATACTAATTGTATGAATGGCTTATTCCATAAGTTTTATTTTTATATGTGAATAAGGAGAAGTTATTGCTATTATTTAATGTGATTTTGTTGATAGGGTTTCCCCGCTTTCAGTGAAACTGTTTGTACCCGGCCATTGCAACGCACTTTTACTTTTTGGTTGGTCTGCGATACCAGTTGCACAGCTACCAGCTTGTTCTTTTCCCATTTCATGTCTACGGTCACTCCTCCACGGGCACACAGTCCTTTCACTTCGCCGTCGGCCCATGAGGGCGGTAGGGCCGGAAGCAGATTGATTTCACCGTTGTGGCTTTGTATCAGCATCTCGGCTATACCTGCCGTTCCGCCGAAGTTTCCGTCAATCTGGAATGGAGGATGGACGTTGAACAAGTTGTTTTGTGTACTCTTTGCCAAGAGCAACTGTACGTTTTTCCCGGCTTCTTCTCCGTCTTGCAGGCGTGCGTAGAAGTTGATCATCCAGGCGCGGCTCCATCCGGTGTAAGTTCCCTGTTTTTTAACTTCGTTATAGTAGCGGCGGCGTTCTACGGTGCGGCGTGCTGCTTCAAACAGTGCTTTGTCCGAATCGTTGATGGTGCTGCCGGGGTAAAGGCCGAAGAGGTGTGAGATGTGGCGGTGTCCCGGTTCCACTTCTTCGTAATCTTCTATCCATTCCTGAATGGTGTTGTATCGTTTGCCGATACGGATTGGGGGAAGCTGTGCCAGGATCGATTTAAGTTGCTTGTTGAAGGCCGCATCGCTTTTTATCACCTTGCCGGCCTGTAGGCAGGCGTCAAACAATTCCCGGATGATTTCTATGTCCATGGTTGCACCATAGGTCAGTTGGCCCACTTTGCCGTTGGGCAGGCGATAATGGTTTTCCGGCGAATTGGACGGAGCGGTCACGAGATAACCGTTTTTGTCTTTTACCAGAAAATGGATAATGAACTCGGCGGCTTCTTTCATTGACGGATAGGCTTCGTTGGCCAGGTATTCCTTGTCGCCTGTAAAGCGATAGTGTTCCCATTGGTGTAGCACCAGCCATGCCCCTGCAATGGGGAAAGTTCCCCAGCCCACACCGTCAGAGATGGATGTATGGCCGAAAGGATCGGCCAGGTGATTCATGGTCCAGCCCTTTGAATTATAGGTTTTGCGGGCCGTCACTCGTCCCGGTGTGCGCAATGCGTTGATAAGGTCGGAGAACGGTATGAGTGTTTCGGACAAGTTACACACCTCGGCCGGCCAATAGTTCATTTGGATGTTGATGTTGGTGTGGAAATCCGAACTCCATGCCGCTTCCATGTCCTGATTCCAGATGCCTTGCAGGTTGGCGGGCAACACGCCCGGAAAGCGGGATGAGTTCATCAGCAGGTAACGCCCGTACTGGAAATAAAGTGTGATGAGAGACAGGTCGGTCTCGCCGTTTTTCACTCTTTTCAGCCGTTCGTCGGTGGGCAGCTCCGACGGTTCTCCCATGTTGAAGGCTACGCGGTTAAACAAAGCGCTGTGTTCTTCTACATGGCGTTGCTTTATTTGTTCGAAGTTTCCCGAACCGATGTTGTTCAATAGCTCGCTGCAACGTTTGGACGGGTCGATGGACGGGTTGCAGTCCAGCGCCTTGAATTCGTAGTCGGTGGCGGCGGTAAAATAGAAGACAACCTCGTCCGCGTTCTCCACATAGAAGGCGTTGTTCGCAACCTGCATTTTTCCGCCCTTGTTCGTGCCGCGTAGTTCGCCGGCAAAACGCATGTGCAATCCTGGTTCTCCGGCATCCTTTCTGGGCAGGTCGAACACCTGCCCCTTAATGCCCAATGTGCGGTTGTCTATTTTGCAGGCAGTGGCATCCTGTTCCCGGTGATATTGCAGCCGGAAGGTCAGTGTTCCGGGTTTGTCGGTTGTCAGTCGAAGGGCCATCACATTGTCTTTGGCCGAGATAAACAGTTCCCGACGGAACGTTATGCCGTTCTGTTGGTAAGATACGGAGGCTATACCCGTTTCCAGGTTCAGTTCCCGGCGATAACCTGTTGGGCGGTAATTACCGGGAAAGTCAAGGTAGAACTCTCCGAATGATTGGTAAGAACGGATGCGGAGCGGGTTGCTGCGTAAACTCTTTTCCGCCAATGCTACGGCTTCTTCTATTTTTCCGTCCAGCAACAATTGTTGCAATTGCGGCAATTGTGCGGCGGCGTCCGCATCGGCTTCGTGTTTACACCCGGCCCAAAGGCTTTCTTCGTTCAACTGGATGGTTTCCCGGTTCCAGCCGCCGAATAGCATGGCGCCCAGCCGGCCGTTACCCGTGGGCAGCGCCTCGTTCCAGTTAGCGGCCGGTTTGTTGTACCATAATGTGTAAGCCTGCTGTTTGCTCCACAGGGGGATGGAAGCTATAACAGCCAGGCAGATAATAAGGAGTCTTTTCATGACTATTCATTTAAAATTATAGGTTGCATGTCGGTTTGTCATCGAAGGTTTCCGGTTGCGTTACGGTAGACAGGACGAACAATCGATTAAGGGTTATTCCGATTTCCTGTTCTTTGCATGAACTTTAGATCACTTTTTGTACGCAAAAATAACATTTTAATCAAAGACGAGGAAGTAAATCTCCGGCTTTTTGCCTTGCCGTCTTAAGCGGAGTTTTTTCGGTGCGGGAACTGCATTCGTCGGGATTGTCAGGTGATATGACGCACTTATTGTTTTTATGAAAAAGGTCCGCCGTCGATGTTCATGGCATCGACGGCGGACAAGTGGCTAAACCTTTGTGTAAATAGGACTCACATCATTTACCGTAATTGTAGTTGTAGCCGTATCGGTAGTAACCGTACTTGCTGCTGATGTATTTTGTTCCGTTCAGAATAAGGGCCATTTCCTTGTAGGACTCTTTTTGATACATTTCTGCAATATCCGCTAACATGCGTCTGTCCATCAAACCTACGCGCACCACAAAGAGCGTCATGTCGGCCAGGTCGCGTACAATGCCTGTGTCGGCCACCAGTTCCACCGGCGGGCAGTCCATGAAAATGTAATCGTATCGTGTGCGGAGCGCTTCGATCAAGGTTTTCATCCGGTCACTCATCAACAGGTCGGCCGGATTAGGCGGGATGTTTCCGGCCGGAATCACATCTACTCCTTCAGTGCCGGACAATGGGTGTAACAGGCTGTTTATGTCGTCAGTCTGATTGGCCAGGTAGTTGGACAGTCCCATGCGGGGCGACTGGATGATACGGCTCAGTGCGGCACGCCTCAGGTCGGTATCCAGAATGGCTACACGCGCACCGTTCAAGGCGATGGAGGCTGCCAGGTTGGTCGTGATGAAGGTCTTGCCCGATCCGGGATTGAATGATGTGACCATGAATACCTTGTGATGCTTCAGGCCGGTGATGTATCCCAGTTTGGTGCGTACAATGCGGAATGCTTCGTTCAGTTGGTCACTGTTGTTCTTTTCAACAACCAGGTTACGGATGGAACGGTCTTTTTTAAGCAGTTTTATCTTGGCTTCCTCTCTGTCCAGCGGAATCTCGCCCACCAGAGGCAATGGCATGCCATCCAGGTCGGTACGTCCGCGCACGGTGGTGTTCAGGGTTTCGCGTAAGAAGAGCACACCTCCCGGTATTACCAGTCCCAATACCAGCGAGGCCAGCAGGATGATGGCCTTTTTAGGCGATGTGGGGGCTTTCTTACCCGAAGGGGGCTGTACGATGCGCGAATTATAAGCCGTGTAGGCTTTGCTCAACTCGTTCTCTTCGCGTTTTTGCAGCAAATACAGGTACAAGGCTTCTTTCACTTTTTGCTGGCGTTCTACGCTGAGCAGCTGTTTGGCCTGCTTGGGGTTGGAGGCTATTTGTTGTTTGGCTTCGTCTTCCGAGCGTTGATAAGTGGCTATTTCCGTGTTCAGTTGTGCAATGAGGTTGTCTACGGAGTGCAGGATGGACTGCCTTTGTGCCGAGATGGTGCGGTCCAGATCGGTTACCAGCGGGTTTTGTTTGCTGCTGTTGGCCACCAGCTCTTCGCGTTGTATCACGTTCTCGTTATACATCTCGATGCGTTTTTCCAGTCCGGCATGATCCACTCCCGAGTTGATGGGCAACAGGTCGGTTGCGTCCGCCTTTTCCAGGTGCTGGCGGATGAAGCGGGCCATGGCCACCCGGTTGTACAGTTCCAACAGCTGTTGGCTTTGGCGGTCGGCCTGTTGCATGTAGAGTTCGGAGGCACGGTCGACGTTGGGCATCAGGTGCTGGCTTTTGAACTCCGAGATGTTCTCGTCAACGGCACCCAGCTCTTTCTCGATGCGGGTGAGGCGTTCGGTGATGAACTGGGAGGTGCTTTCGGCTATGAGGTTTTTGTCTTTCACCCAGTTCTCGTTGTACAGGTCTATCAGAGAGTAGAGGATGGCATCGGCACGGGCTGTGTTTACATCGGCCAGGGTCAGGTTCAGAATGGTCGACTCTTTATCGCTGAGCGCCAGGGTCAGCTTGGCCGAAAATGCGGCGGCCGTCTCTTCAACAGGATTCTTTTGTACACGGATGCTTTTGCCCAGGTATTCGTCATAGTTAGCTAGTTTGTGAACGGTTACCAACCCCAACGGTGTTTGTACCGCTTGTCCGGGGCGGGCCTCTATTTGGGTTGATGCTATTTCCTCGCCCAGCATGGCAAAGTCGCTCAGAATGACTTTTTCGGCCTCCAGTTGTGCGTAGAACGAAAGGGTTTGCTCGTTACCGGCCTTGCTCAGGCTGATGTTGACGGGGGCGTCGTCATAAAAATAATGGCGGTGCATGCCTTCGCGTGTGCTGAGCTGCAAGTCCAGGTGTAGCCGTCTCACCACTTCTTCCATCATCACCGGAGCTTTGATGGTGAGCATGTCGTTGGTGATGTTGGTTTGGGAACGGAGCAGACCCAGATCCTCGAATCCGGCCGCCATGTTGACGGCCTTCGATCCCTTTTCCTGCTCCTTGATGAGCAGCGATGTGCTTCGCGTGTACACAGGGGTACTTACAAGTATATAAATGATGCCGGCGGCCAGGCACACCGCTACCGAGGCGGCAAACCAATACCAGTTGGTTATGAAGAGCCGCCACAGGTCGCCTAGTACAAGCAGCTCGTCATTCTCTTGTTGCGGAAGTTCTTTGTTGGTGGTTGTCATAGCTTTTCTTATTTAAATAGTAAAACACCCAGACTGGTCAGGAAGGAGCTGATGGAAATCCATATTGAGACAGACTTTACGCTGTTGGCATTGACTGTCGATTGTCCTGTGCGGGTCTGGTTGGGTTCAACATAGATCGCATCGTTTTGCTTCAGGTAATATACCGGAGAACTGAAGAGGTCTTTTGACCGCAGGTCTACGTAGTAGGTGGAGCGTTGGTCGTTCTCCTCGCGTATCACCAGCACGCGGTCGCGTCGGCCGTAGATGGTCAGGTCGCCGGCTTGGGCCAGGGCATCCAGCAGGGTGGTTTTGTCCCGATCCAGATTGAACCGCCCCGGACGGCTCACTTCGCCCAGTACGGAAATGCGCAGATTCATGTAGTCCACGGTTACGATGGCATCGTCAATCAGTTGTTCGGTGATGAGCCGTTTTGTCAGTGTTTCGGCTATTTGGGCACGTGTAAGTCCCTCTACCTTGACTGCACCGAGCACGGGAAACTGGATGTATCCCTCAGGGTTGACGGTGTAACCTACCAGTTGGTTGTAGCTGCTGGTTGAGGTGGATCCGGCCGTATAGGTGACAACAGGCAGGTTGAACAGCGTTGCCAGTTTGGGGTTTTTGCTCGATACGATGATAGACAAGCGGTCTTGCGGCTGAATGGTCAGCTCGCCTCCGGCCGGAATGGTGGTTGTTTCATGGTTGGTTGTGTCTTGCAGGTAAATCACTTTTTGGGCTGTACGACACGAGGCTAATAGTAGGCAAATCAGTAAAGGGATAAAGATTTGTTTCATAACGTGTATTTTTGAGTGTTTATGTCTGTTTCAACAGGTACGACCACAGCACACATGCCTCGCAGCCATACAATTTGATGCGGTTCTCCGGCCAGTTGTACAATGTGTCGGCCGATAGTCGGCACTGCCGGTTTCCCGTTGCACAGGTGTCCGGCTTGTTCGTTTGTCAGAAAACGGGCTTTGGGATGTTCGGCCAACAACCTGAATGCGGCAAACAGTTCGTTGTCAATGGTTACTGGTTGTCCGTCTGGTGTTTTGATGTGGTGGATGCCGATTGTTTCTCTATATGTGTTGTGTAATTGTGTGGTGACGGCATAGGGGGCTTGTGTCCAAACCACTCCCCTCCATACAGGTAATGTCAGAGTCTTTTGGTTACGTGTTACTTGACGCATAGGCACAAACGTAGTATATCCCATGGTGTTGAGCAGGTCGCAGATACGCTTTTCTCTTCCCTCTGTGATACGTATTATGTTCCAAACGTCAGGTTTCAAGGTCTCTTTTTGTTCCGTAATTATTGAGGTGATTGCTCTCTGGTTTAATTGTCCTGTTTCTGTAGAAGAAATAGGACTTTAGGATGATTAACACAGTTACACATGTAACAAAAGCCCATAAATACAGGTCTCTTACTTGTTTGTATTGATATTTACAACAATGAGACATAGCTGCTTATTCCTATTTATATAAAAGAAACGAGATGCCCTTCTCGTTAAAACGATCAGCCCTGTCCATTTCAACAAGAAGGGCAGGCTATTTTTTTCATACTCCGGATTAATAATCGAATTGCCTATTTAGTTTAACCAATTCATCACAAAATAGTTCTTTAAATGGTATAAAGTTTGCTTTGTAACCACTTTTTAGCTATTTTTGCAAAGTCCTATTTCTTCTACAGAAACAGGACTATATGTGATTTGTACTGTGATGTACGGCCTGATTTGAGTCTACCGGGAAGGGCTTGGATTAGGTCGTTTGTTTATAAAAATAGATGGCTGTAGTTTTTGTCAATATAGAGCAAATCGCTACTTTTGCACGTCGTATAAGTTGCACTGTCGCAGTGATTTTGCAGTAATTTATTTGTCCGGTGAATATCAGTGGGTTGTAAAGTGTTGACTTTTGGCATTTTTGGAATATTTGATGGCTGTGCGGTATGGTGCATGTGGGGCGTTGATGCCAAGCTTCGGATACCGGATTTTTGTTAAACGGAAGTTGTGATGAGTGTAAAAACCGCCATGATTATGGCTGCCGGGCTGGGAACCCGTTTTGGACGTTATACCGAGTTTATTCCCAAAGGCTTTGTTGAAGTGGGTGGCCGGACGATGATTCATCGTTCGCTGGATGCGTTGTTGGACTGTGGTATCGAACGTATCGTGATAGGTACGGGGTATCATCGTGCGTTTTTTGAAGCTTTGCAAAAAGATTATCCACAGGTAGAAACCTGTTTCAGTCCGCGTTATGCCGAGACCAATAGTATGTACACTCTGTGGAATGCCCGTGAACAGTTGAAGGGTGAAGACTTTCTGTTGTTGGAGTCGGATCTGGTGTATGAGCGTCGTGCCTTGGAGGTGTTGCTGGATTGTCCCCATCCGGATGTGATGCTGACTTCACCCTTGACTAAATTTCAGGATCAATACTATGTGGCTTGTGATGAAAAGCGGCGGTTGACCCACTGTTCGGTGAACAAAGAAGAGTTGACACCCGATGGTGAGCTGGTGGGGATACATAAATTGTCGGCTTCTTTTTTCAGGCAGATGTGTGCCGATTATGCCACCTTGGCGGCCAGTCGGCCCAAGTTGGGCTATGAGTTTGAACTGTTGCGCATGGCGACTCGGGGATGGACGGTACATGTGTTGCGTGAGGACGGTTTGGTGTGGTACGAAATAGACGATGAGGCCGATTTGTGCTATGCCGAGCAACATGTCGTTGCTTTGTTGGACAGGCAGGATGCTTTTCTCATGAAAAAATGTAACTTTGCGGTTAGAAGTTACGAAAAGAGTGTAATTTATTGGAAATGAGCGTAGGTTAATTGCTCT
>CABSGW010000003.1 GCA_902477365.1 uncultured Prevotellaceae bacterium | reverse complement strand
CAGGACGTACAAGACATACGCAACGGCTTGGTGGCTGCCATTGCCATCAACGTGATAGAGCCTACTTTCGAGAGCCAGACAAAGATAAAACTCGGCTCGCTCACCATGGCTCCCGAAAAAGATACCGAAGGAAATCCCTATCCTTTCTCAGGAATAAGTGTCAACAAGTTTGTGGGTGATTTTGTCAAAGAAAATGTAGACAATTACCTTCATAAGAACACCGATACGGCAGAAGTACTGCTCCAGAAGATACAAGAAAGTGAAAAGGAGCGGAAAGCCATTGCAGGCGTAACCAAGCTGGCACGCGAACGCGCTAAAAAAGCCAACTTGCACAACCGTAAGCTACGCGACTGCCGCATTCACCTGAACGACACAAAAGGCGAAAAACTGGAAGAAAGCAGCATCTTCATCACCGAGGGAGACTCCGCCAGCGGTAGCATCACCAAGAGCCGGGATGTCAATACGCAAGCCGTCTTCAGTCTGCGAGGCAAGCCCCTGAACTGTTTCGGACTCACCAAAAAGGTTGTTTATGAAAACGAGGAATTCAACCTTTTGCAGGCAGCCCTGAACATTGAAGACGGACTGGAAGGACTGCGTTACAACAAAGTGATTGTCGCCACCGATGCCGATGTCGACGGTATGCACATCCGGTTGCTCATGATTACCTTTTTCCTGCAATTCTTCCCCGACCTCATCAAGAAAGGACATGTTTACATTCTGCAAACACCGCTGTTCCGTGTACGGAACAAGACCAAAAAGCGGGCATCCAGAACTCCTAAAATAGACGAAAACAGTGCCGGGGCTGCCATCTTGAAAAAAGCAAAGAACAACGATCGTTCCGAATTCGAAACCGTTTATTGCTACTCTGAGGAAGAACGTGTTGCAGCCATTGAACGACTTGGCCCAGACCCTGAAATAACCCGCTTCAAAGGATTAGGAGAAATCTCTCCTGATGAGTTCAAACACTTCATCGGGCCAGAGATGCGGCTCGAACAAGTAACGCTGCACAAAAGCGATCAAGTAAAGGAACTTTTAGCCTATTACATGGGTAAAAACACGATGGAACGACAAAATTTCATTATAGACAACCTGGTAATAGAAGAGGACCTGCCCAACGAAGAGGAGGTCCCAGAACAAACACTATGAAACGAATAGCCATCTTTCCCGGAAGCTTCGATCCCTTCACCGTAGGGCATGCAAGTATTGTGCGTCGCGGATTGCCCATGTTTGACGAAGTGATTATCGGTGTGGGAACCAACAAACGGAAAAAAACATTCTTCAGTCCGGCAGAACGCGTTGAAACCATCCGTGACCTGTATGCGGACGAACCGCGTATCCGGGTCGAAGAATATGAAGATCTTACCATAGACTTCGCCCGCCGCATGCAAGCCAACTATATTCTGCGCGGACTACGGTCGGTAAAAGACTTTGAATATGAGCGTGACATTGCCAACATGAACCAACGTTTGTCGGGTATCGAAACCGTATTGCTCTTCACCGAACCGCATTACACCTCCATCAGCTCCAGCGTAGTACGCGAACTGATAGCCTTTGGCAAGGATGTATCGGACTTTCTCCCTCAAAAAGAAAACTTATGAAACACTTCATCTGGCTACTGAGCCTGGTAGCCCTCACCGCACAAGCCCAAAAAGCTTTAGGCCCTAACGAACCTTTGTTCAAACTATTGCGGGCCGAGCAAGCCATCAATGCCCTTTATGTAGATTCGCTCAACGAGAAAAAACTCATAGAAGACGCCATCCGCGGCATGCTGCAACAGCTGGACCCACACTCGTCGTACACCGATGCCAAGGAAACACAGAAACTCAACGAACCGCTGGCCGGAAATTTCGAAGGAATCGGTATTTCCTTCAACATGCTTCATGACACGTTGCTGGTTATCCAACCCGTAGTAAAAGGCCCTTCCGACAAGGTGGGCATTGCAGCCGGTGACCGCATCATCAGCGTAGACGATACCCTCATAGCCGGTGTCAACCGCTCGCGGGAAGACATTATGCGCCGGTTACGCGGACCCAAAGGTTCTAAAGTGAAACTGCTCGTGGTACGCCGGGGTGTCCAATCGCCTCTGACCTTCACCGTGACACGCGACAAAATACCCCTCCATACGGTAGATGCCTCCTACATGCTGAGCCCCACGGTTGGTTACATCCGTGTAGGCAGTTTCGGCATGACCACCGGTGAGGAAGTGCATAACGCACTCAAATCCCTGCAATCCAAAGGGATGAAAAACCTGGTTCTCGACCTACAAAGCAACGGAGGAGGTTATATGGGAAGCGCCATTGAAGTGTCTAACGAGTTTCTGGAGCAAGGAGACCTTGTAGTCTATACCAAAGGACGCGCCGTACCCAACCGCGAATACAAGGCTACCGGAAAGGGACTGTTGCGTAACGGAAAAATAGCGGTACTCACCAACGAATTCACCGCATCGGCAGCCGAAATCGTTGCCGGTGCATTGCAAGATCATGACCGTGCCATCGTTGTGGGACGCCGGTCATTCGGCAAAGGACTTGTACAAATACCTATCGACTTGCCGGACGGCTCCATGATCCGCCTTACGGTCTCACACTATTACACTCCCGTAGGCCGCAACATACAAAAGCCTTATGTGAAAGGAAAGAAAGCCGATTACGACCGCGATTTACTAGACAGGCTGCAAAGTGGTGAAATGACCAGCGCAGACAGCATACATCTGTCCGACACGTTACAATACCGCACCCTCAAAGAAAACAGAATTGTATATGGCGGAGGCGGTATCGTACCCGATCATTTCGTTGCGCTCGACACCACACGATATACCCAATTCTATCGCGACCTTTCCACACGAAACCTGCTTATCAATGCCAACCTCACTTACATTGACCACTACCGAAAGGCATTGCAACGCCGCTACAAGTCGTTTGCCAACTTCAAGGAAACGTTCGAGATACCCGACAAAACCATTGAAGAACTGTTGAAAGCAGCAGAAAAGGAAGGCATAAAGCCCAAAAACGATGCCGAACGCGACAAAACCATCACGCAGGTGAAACTATTGCTCAAAGCGCTCGTAGCACGCGACCTATGGGATCAGTCTGAATATTTCGAAATCATCAATCAACGCGACCCTATCATTCAGAAAGCCGTTGAACTGATCCGATAAGACGGGTATTCACTATCACAATCCCGTCAGAAACATTTTCGGCCGGAACTCTTATCTGTTAAAAGAGTTCCGGCCGAAAATGTTTCTGAACAAACCGATAAAGCAATACGCCTTTCGCGCTTATTCCTCCAGCACAGCTTTCAGTCCCGGATACGATTCACGTAACAACGCAAGCGCCTTGTTTTCGGCAGCTTCCATCACTTCACGCTCGCCCGGCCCTTTGTCGTTGATGCCACACAAGTGCAGTATGCCATGAATGATCACCCGGAACAATTCTTCACCATAGCCCGTACCCTGCTCCACAGCATTGCTCCGTACAGTGTCCAGACTGATGAACAAATCGCCGTTTATTACCTTTTCCTCGGTATAATCGAACGTAATGATGTCTGTATAATAATCATGCTGCAAATATTGGCGGTTCACCTCCAGTATTTTCTCGTCATCACAAAAGATGTAAGCCACCTCGCCCACCTTTTTCTTGTAACTTCCGGCTACCGCCGCAATCCACTTTGACGCCTCCCGCTTAGGAAAAACCGGTGTTTTCACACCATCGCTGTTGTAACTTATCATTGTGCACTTCTTTATTACCCGTTCCTTTTCATTCAAACAACCCACGCTGCATCATGTCACCGCCATACACACTCCGGCCCAAATGCTTGTAGGCAAGCTCCGTCACCTCCCTGCCGCGCGGCGTACGCTTGATAAATCCTTCCTTAATGAGGAAAGGCTCGTACACCTCCTCCACCGTACCGCCGTCTTCCCCTATCGCCGTAGCAATGGTGGTGATACCCACCGGACCGCCCTTGAACTTATCAATAATGGTTGTCAGTATTTTATTGTCTATCTCGTCCAGTCCGTAACGGTCAATATTGAGTGCCTCCAACGCATAGCGTGCAATGTCCATATCGATACGTCCGGTACCCTTAACCTGTGCAAAATCACGCACGCGCCGCAACAGCGCATTGGCTATACGCGGCGTTCCCCGGCTGCGTCCCGCAATCTCTGCGGCCGCTCTCTTGTCTATCGGCACATTCAGAATACCGGCCGAACGCTCCACAATGGTCTGCAACACAAGTGTATCATAATACTCCAGGTGCAGATTGATACCGAAACGCGCCCTGAGCGGTGCCGTGAGCAGTCCGCTACGCGTCGTAGCCCCTACCAGTGTAAAAGGATTCAGGTCAATCTGTATGCTACGCGCCGACGGTCCGCGGTCTATCATGATGTCGATGCGATAATCCTCCATGGCCGAATACAAATATTCCTCGACCACGGGAGAGAGCCGGTGAATCTCGTCGATAAAAAGCACATCATTCGGTTCGAGCGAAGTCAGCAATCCGGCCAAATCGCCCGGTTTGTCGAGCACCGGCCCCGACGTCAACTTAAACCCCACCCCCAACTCGTTGGCTATGATGTTGCTCAGCGTGGTTTTGCCCAATCCCGGAGGACCGTGCAACAACGTATGGTCAAGCGGTTCGCCGCGGAAGGTGGCCGCCTCCACAAATACACGCAGGTTGTCCACAACCTTGTACTGGCCGCTAAAGTCGTCAAACCGGAGCGGCCTCAACGCGTTCTCATATTCGCGTTCGGTTGGCGCACCTGTCTGCTCGGCCCGAATATCAAACGTATCTTCTGTCATAGGTTGGACAAAGGTACTATTTTTATTAAACAACACAGCCAAAAACAACTAGATTTCACATCTTCCCTACCGCTCATACAGTTACCGGAAACACGGTTTTGCGCCCAAACAAGCCATGCAACCGTCGAAAATATACTACCTTTGCACCATGATCAGAAAAATCCACCGTTTTCTTGCCATCAGCACCGGGTTGTTCGTAACATACGCCGGTGGAGCACAGCGGGCTGCAAGCGTCACCGAACGCAACCTGGTGCGCCAAGGCATGGTGACCGTACACAGTGTCGATTCCACCATCCTGACAGACTTGATGTATACGCGTGCCGACAACTTCACGGGGCGGGTGCTCTACACCGACCTGCACACAGCCTACCTGCATCCCGAGGCGGCTAAAGCGCTGGCCAAGGCGCAGCTGGAGCTGAAACGGTTACGCCCAGACCTGACCCTGAAGGTGTACGACGCCGCACGTCCCATGCACATCCAGCAAAAGATGTGGAACGTAGTGGCCGGAACGCCCAAACACATTTACGTGAGTAATCCCAAGAATGGAGGCGGCCTGCACAATTATGGATTGGCCGTAGACGTCACCCTGAGTCGGACCAACGGCGACACGCTACACATGGGCACACTCATCGACCACCTGGGTCCCTTGGCACACATTGACACGGAAGAAGCACTGGTACGTAGCAGAAAACTGACGGCCGAAGCCGTAAAAAACAGACGTTTGCTGAGGCAGGTTATGCAAGCAGCAGGTTTCCGCCCTTTGCGTACCGAGTGGTGGCACTTCAACCTGCGCAGCAGAGCCGAGGCCAAAGCACACTACAAGGTAATCAAATAAAGGGAGGCATGAACGAAGAAACACGCCGCTTCATCAAAGAAAACAGACAGGCTGACATTCGCCGACTGGCACTGAAGTCCGCTCCGTCCGAGGTAGACCTGCCGCTAGCGCTCACACAAATCGAGGGATGGCAGAAGCTGCGACACAAAGTGCCTGTGTGGGCCAACACACCCGGCATTCTATACCCCAGACAGCTATCGCTTGAACAATGTTCGAGCGAACAAACGGCCTTGTACAAGCAGCAGCTCATTGCACGATTGTTGCCGCATACCGATGACAGGCAACGCATGATAGACCTGACCGGCGGCATGGGAGTTGACTTCAGCTGGGCATCTCGTCTGTTCAAACTGGGCATCTACGTTGAACGAGATGCCCAACTCTGTCAGCTGGCGCGCCACAACTTTGCCCAGCTGGGCCTGCAAGGGGTAGAGGTGATAAACGGGGACGGGAGCGAACTGATAGGCCAACGCGGACCTTTCGACCTAATCTACCTGGACCCTGCCCGACGCAACAAGGCCGGACGAAAGACCGTCTCGATAGCCGATTGCGAACCCGATGCAACGGCACTGTCCAACCTACTGCTGGCAAACGGTAAACGGATTGTCATCAAGCTATCGCCCATGCTCGACTGCCGCCTGGCGCTGAACGAACTTCCCTGTGTAAGCGAACTGCATGTCGTGGCTTGCGAGGGCGAATGTAAGGAGCTATTGGCCGTCATGCAGCCCGGTTTTACCGGAGAAACCGCCATATTCTGCACAAACGACGCGGAACGTTTCCGCTTCACCTATACGGAAGAGACGGCTTCCGACTGTAGCTTTGCCACCTGCCCCGAACGCTACCTGTACGAACCAAACGCCGCCCTATTAAA
Source organism: uncultured Prevotellaceae bacterium (assembly GCA_902477365.1). Taxonomy (GTDB): domain Bacteria; phylum Bacteroidota; class Bacteroidia; order Bacteroidales; family Bacteroidaceae; genus Alloprevotella. The sequence continues at coordinate 22,095 of CABSGW010000003.1, read as the reverse complement.
AGCAGGAGCGTTCCGGTTGCCCGGGGCACGCTTCAACCTGAAAAAAATAAGTGCCAACAGCCACCTGTACACCTCTACCGAACTGTGTCCCGCCTTTCCGGGCCGCACTTTCCACATTGAGGCATACAGCGGATTTGGTAAAAAGGAATTGCGCGTACTGTTGAAGGACACCGTCAAAGCCAACCTGACCGTACGCAACTTTCCGGCCACTGTGGCTGAGCTGCGTAAAAAGATGAAACTGGCCGAAGGAGGAGACATCTACCTGTTTGCCACTACCGGACCGAAAGCTGAAAAATGGCTCATCCGTTGCAACAAGATACACAGCCCTTCTTGTTCCACCGTGCAGCCATAAACCCGGACGGAATCCCATCAGACTTCCGCAAACGGAAGAAAAAAACTACTTTTGTAAACTCCAAAAAAACAGACTACATGAAAATAGGTTCAATAGACTTAGGCAAACGCCCCCTGTTACTGGCACCGATGGAAGATGTCACCGACATCGGTTTCCGACTGCTGTGCCGCCGTTTGGGTGCGTCCATGGTATATTCGGAATTTGTGGCGTCCGACGCGCTCGTCCGCATGGTTAACAAAAGTTTGTCGAAACTGGCCACCTGCAACGAGGAACGCCCCGTAGCCATACAGATTTATGGTAAAAACCCCGATGCCATGGCCGAGGCGGCACGTATTGTAGTGGAACAAGGAAAACCCGACGTGCTGGACCTGAACTTCGGATGTCCGGTAAAGAGGGTGGCCGGCAAGGGAGCAGGAGCAGGTCTGTTACAAGACGTACCCCTCATGCTGGAAATAACCCGGGCCGTAGTGAACGCCGTAAACATACCGGTCACGGTAAAAACCCGGTTGGGATGGGACCACGAACACCGCATCATCACCACCCTGGCCGAACAGTTGCAGGACTGCGGCATACAGGCACTCACCATACACGGACGCACGCGGGCGCAAATGTACACCGGTGAGGCCGACTGGAGTTTGATAGGAGAAGTAAAGAACAATCCGCGCATACACATCCCCATCATCGGGAACGGCGACATCACCTCAGCCGACCAAGCCCGCAAAGCGTTCGAACAATACGGCGTGGATGCCATCATGGTAGGGCGTGCCACCTTTGGACGCCCGTGGATCTTCAAAGAGCTTCACGACGCACTGCAAGGCCCGTCTCCGCTGGACGAAGGAGTCATTCCAAGTGTTTATCCGTCCATGAGTGCCGACTGGAAACTGGACGTACTCAAAGAACAAATACGTCAAAGCATTGCACGCATTGACGAATATCGCGGTATTTTGCACGTCCGCCGCCATTTGGCGGCCTCGCCTCTGTTCAAGGGCATACCCAACTTCCGCGAAACGCGCATTGCCATGCTGCGTGCCGAAACCGAGGCCGATCTGTACACCATCCTGGAACAGACACGTCCGCTTATACGCGCCCAAGAGGTAGACAGATAAGCGGATGTCCCGTGCAGTTGCCCATCCACCGATGCCATGCCACTACCCAAAAAAGAATAGGTATCCGACGCTCCGCTACCCCTTAAAGCCGTAGCAACAAAATGATGACACAAACACTCTCGACATAAAACAAATAGCCCATACGAACGCCTATTTACCTTGATAATAGGTTAATCCTTTTAAAAAAACAGCCATACATTTATTTTTTACGTTAATTCTATTCATTTTCCTACACCAAATGCATGTTTAATTCAAAATAAATGCGTAATTTTCGGACGTCCAAATTAAAACCAATTACAAACGCCCTATGAAGAATTTAAAAATAGAAGCCGCATTACTGACTATCGGCTTGATCGTTATGGGCTTATTCATCCGTAACGGACTGGTCAGTTTTGCCGAACGTGATCGCTCGGTCGTAGTACGGGGATTGGCCGAACGCGAATTTCCGGCCGACAGGGTTATTTGGCCGATTGTCTATAAAACCGTCGGTAACGATTTGCCGGGATTACACACCCATATTAATAAGGTGAACGGACAAATCACCGCCTTTTTGCAAAAGAACGGTATTGCAGCAACCGACATCACGGTAGCAGCCCCTCAGATCATTGACCTGAAAACCGACCGTTACAACAACAACCAACATGCCGACCGCTACAACGTGACCTCCATTATCACCGTCAGTACAGGACAGGTAGACAAGGCACGTGCATTGATGTCGCGCATGGGCGAACTGCTGAAAGAGGGCATTGCCATCAGCGGAGGAGATTATGATAACCGGGTATTGTACGAATTTACGAGCCTTAACAAAATAAAACCGGAAATGATAGAAGAGGCTACACGCAACGCCCGCGAGGCCGCGCAGAAATTCGCCAAGGACTCTGACAGCAAACTAGGTAAGATAAAAACAGCGTCACAGGGACTTTTCTCTATCAACGACAGAGACTCTAACACGCCGCACATCAAACGTATCCGTGTTGTCACAAACATTGATTACTACCTGGATAACTGATCGAGTTCCCGAAACACTTATCAGAAATAAAATTAGTAACCAGAAAAAGAAGCAGAACTGTCCACCATCTCAAACAGAAAGTGCATGACATAAGACCGGAGCAAAGCATCCGGTAAATAAAAAGGAAGTGGAATGGTTATTGTTCCCGCTTAGTGCCAAACAAGACTAAAAAGCGCTAACGTAACAAATTTCACACCTACTATTTGAAAAAATAAGTCTTATTTTTGTATTTGAATTGATTTTGTTGTATTTTTGCTAACGGAAAAAGCAAATTATTATTATGGATTTTGAGAAATTTGACCGCCAGTTGCGATTAATGATCTTATTAACGCAAAACACCGATTACTCGGTTGATGACATTTGTGAGAAGCTTTCGATGAGCCGACGCACCATTTATCGTTATTTGGAGGCGTTTCGCCAAATGGGCTTCATTGTAAAAAAAGAATCTAACATCTATCGCCTGGATAAGGATTCTCCCTTCTTTGAAGAAATTTCTACCATGGTACACTTCACGGAAGACGAGGCGGCTACCATTAACCAAGTACTTAATTCGGTACACAACAATAGCCAGCAGGTACGCGCCTTGCGCTGGAAGCTGAGCAGATTGTACGATTATAAAGTGTTGTCCGCACATAGTGTGAACGAACGGATGGCACGTAACATTCACGAACTGTACGAGGCCATCAAGCAGGAACGTGTGGTTATACTGAAAGATTACAACTCCCCACACAGTAATCAGGAATCAAGTCGTGTGGTAGAACCCTACATGTTCCATGAAGGCAATACCGAAATACGTTGCTATGAAATGGCAAGCGGCATGAACAAAACGTTCAAGGTGTCACGTATCGGTAAAGTGGAAATGATGGATATCTTATGGAATAACAAAGACAAGCACGCGCCCTACCACACAGACCTCTTTCACTTCAGCGGCGAGAAGACCTATCCGGTTACATTGCGTCTGGGACGCTTGGCAACCAGCCTCATTATGGAGGAATATCCGGATGCGACACGTCTCTTGAAACTGGAGAACGACGGCCGTTGCCTGTTGAGCACCGAAGTATGCTCCTACAAAGGTGTAGCACGCTTTGTCATGGGACTGATTGACGACATCGAAATTGTGGATTCTCCGGAATTCGTAAGCTATTTGCGCGAACGCGCCCAATATTTAACATCTGCACTCGGAGACTGACGAACTCTGTCACAACAATGTTGTTCCTTTGTCGCATCAAATCTTTTAAACTGAAATGCGATGAAAAAGGAAATGACACTTTCGGCAACCTCTGGGATACAGAAACTGATCACAGACAAAATCACCAACGGAAACCGGGCTTTATCAGCCTGTAAGCCGTTGGTGATTTTGTCTGCCATCTATTCTGCCCTGTTAGAAGAAAAAATCACCCCACAATTTACGCTCAAACTCATACACGCCCAAGTAGCAGTGGCCTGCTTTTTGGCCTTTTGCGGCTCTTCCTTCCTCATTCATCTGCTGCTTCTGGCATGGGCTGGCCTCAGCGTTTACTGTTGCCGTACCAGATAAGAAATAGCACCTCCACATCCGCCTGACAAGAAGTTCCTTAAACATATTTAGAGACACGGAGTAGCTGTGTTTCATGGAATAGTGTTACCTTTGCAACACCGTATCGTATACAAAAACAATATAATAGAAAACAAGTTATGGCAAAGAAAGCGCTTTTAATGATTCTCGACGGATGGGGAATCGGAAAACATGGCATAGGTGACGTCATCTATCAGACACCGACCCCGTTCATGGACTACCTGAATGCAAACTATCCGCACTCGGAACTTCAGGCTTCCGGTGAAAACGTCGGTTTGCCCGACGGACAAATGGGAAACTCTGAAGTAGGACACCTTAACATCGGTGCAGGACGCATCGTTTACCAGGATTTGGTAAAAATAAACCGTGCCTGTGCAGACAACAGCATCATGCAGAACCCGGAAATCATCTCGGCTTACGAATATGCCAAAAAGAATGGAAAAGGATTGCACCTGATGGGCCTGACATCAAACGGAGGCGTACACTCGTCATTGGATCACCTTTTCAAACTGATTGAGATTGCAAAGGCATACGGCCTGAAAGATACCTTCGTACACTGTTTCATGGATGGCCGCGATACCGACCCTAAGAGCGGTAAGGGTTTCATCGAGCAACTGACCAAACACTGTGAGGCCAACACCGGAGCGGTAGCCAGCATTATCGGACGCTTCTACGCAATGGATCGCGACAAACGCTGGAACCGTGTCAAAGTAGCTTATGACCAACTGGTTCACGGAAAAGGAAAACAGGATACCAGAAAGGTGCAGGCAGTACAAGACTGCTACGACAGCGACTGCGAAGAGCGCAAGAACACGGACGAGTTCATGGAGCCGTTGGTGAATGCAAATGTGGACGGACGCATCAAGGAAGGCGATGTTGTAATCTTCTTCAACTACCGTAACGACCGTGCCAAAGAGCTGACCGTTGTACTGACACAGCAGGACATGCCCGAAGAAGAGATGCAGACCATCCCCGGACTACAGTTCTATTGTATGACTCCATACGATGCCAGCTTCAAAGGCGTACATATTCTGTATCCCAAAGAGAACGTTGAAAACACCTTGGGTGAATATATCAGCAACCAGGGATTGAAACAACTTCATACCGCCGAGACGGAAAAATATGCCCACGTTACCTTCTTCTTCAACGGAGGACGCGAAACCCCGTATGAAGGCGAGGAACGCACGCTCGTGGCTTCGCCCAAAGTGGCCACTTACGACCTGCAACCCGAAATGAGCGCCTATGAGGTAAAAGACAAATTGGTTGCCTCTATCAAAGAAGACAAATACGACTTTATCGTCGTTAACTTTGCAAATGGCGACATGGTAGGACATACAGGTATTTACAGTGCCATTGAAAAAGCGGTAAAGGCGGTTGACGAATGCGTGAAAGACGTAGTAACCGCAGCCAACGAGACTGGCTATGAAACCATTATCATTGCCGACCACGGTAACGCCGACAACGCAGTCAATGCAGACGGAAGCCCCAACACGGCCCACTCGCTCAACCCGGTTCCGTTCATTTACGTGACCGAAAACAAAAATGCGAAGGTTGCCAACGGTATCCTAGCTGACGTTGCCCCCAGTATCCTGCACATAATGGGATTGCCCAAACCGGCCGAGATGACAGGAACAGACCTGATTACAGATTAAAGGTAATCCCCACACTTTATTCCCGAAATCCGGAAACACCTTATGAAAAGGATGTTTCCGGATTTTATTTTATCCCTATACCAACACACATCCCTTCCTGAAATTTGCCCGTAAACAACGGAATCCGTATCTTTGCGTAAAGATCTAAATTTATGGCCATACAGATAGAATCCAGTTGGAACGAGCAACTTGCCGAAGAGTTTGAGAAACCTTATTTCAAGGAACTCATCACGTTTGTGCGGAACGAATACCGCCACAACATTTGTTATCCGCCCGGCCCACTCATTTTCAACGCCTTCAACCTTTGCCCGTTCCATAAGGTAAAGGTGGTAATCATCGGTCAAGATCCCTACCACGGTCCCGGACAGGCGCACGGACTATGTTTCTCCGTTAACGAAGGGATTCCTTTTCCGCCATCCCTCCAGAATATTTTTAAAGAAATCAACGCCGACCTGGACCGTCCCGTCCCCCCCAACGGTAACCTGACACGCTGGGCCGAACAGGGAGTGCTGCTGCTCAACGCCACGCTGACGGTGCGCGCCCACCAGGCCGCATCCCATCAAGGACATGGCTGGGAGACTTTTACCGACGCCGTCATCCGTACCCTGTCCGAACAACGTACCGGACTCGTTTTCATTCTTTGGGGAAGTTATGCCCAGAAAAAAGGAGCGGTGATCGACACCTCCCGCCATCTGGTTCTGAAATCGGCGCATCCCTCGCCCCTTTCAGCCTATCACGGTTTCTTCGGCAACCACCACTTCAGTCTTACAAACGCTTATCTCACCCAACACGGACAAGCCCCCATCAGCTGGTAAACATCTATTTATGAACGAAAAGAGAACTATCCCGATGATCCAGATCGGTTCTGTCATCGTATCGATTGACTGTCTGAAAGAAAAATTCTGTTGCGACCTGGATGCCTGTAACGGCCAATGCTGCATAGACGGTGACGCCGGAGCGCCCGTCACGCTGGACGAGGTGGCCGAAATTGAAGAGACACTCGAAGAAATACAAGACGAGTTGTCACCCGAAGCGCGTCAAATCATCAACCGCCAGGGAGTGGCTTATACCGACTCCGAGGGAGATTTGGTTACCAGTATTGTGAACGGTAAGGATTGCGTCTTTACCTGTTACGACAAAGCCGGCTGCTGTTTCTGCACCATCGAGAAAGCGTTCCGCGAGGGACGTGTCGGTTTTCAAAAGCCCATCTCCTGCGCACTCTATCCCATCCGCGTCCGCGAACTCAGCGGCGGATTGTGCGCACTGAATTATCATCGGTGGGATGTGTGCAAAGCCGCAGTCAAGAAAGGCGAACAAGAGGATCTCCCCGTCTACCGCTTTCTGCGCGAGCCCCTTGTGCGTCGCTTCGGACAGGCATGGTACGACGAACTGGAGGAAGTGGCCGAAGCCCTGCAAAGTCAAGGATACCTGAAATAGGAATAACCGCCCCCATTCATACAAACTCGCGGACTGCACCGGCAATTACCGGCCCATCCCGCGAGTTTGTTTTATTATTGTCCGCACATCCCCTACCACACCGTGTGCTCCATCCACGTATCCAATAGCAACGGCCACACCTTACCCGGACCGCGGCGCATGCCATATCCATGCCCGCCCACCGCATAGAAGTGCAGTTCCACCGGTATTTTCTTGTCGCGCAGGGCCTGTGCCATGACCAAGGCGCTGTTGCCGTAAAAGTCGTCGGCCGTAGCAAAGATGAACATGGGCGGAGTTTGCTCCGTCAGGGTCAGTTCCGGCGTAAGGGAACGCCCTTCCCCCTGATCCAGGTAAGCGGGATAAACCAACGCGGCAAAGTCGGGACGGCAACTGAGCGTATCGCACGCCTCCTGCCCCTCATACGTCCGCTCACCGAAACGGGTTGCCGCACGTGCCGACAAACTGGCACCGGCCGAAAAGCCCATCACACCCACCTTCTTCAGTTCCGGGAAACGACTGCGTACCAAGCGCAGGGAACGTTGTATATCGCACAACGCCTCTGCCTGACGATTGGGTACCCGATAGGCCAGTACAAAAGCCGTATATCCCCGTTCGGTCAACCACGCGGCTACATCTGTTCCCTCCTTGTCGTAGGCCAATAGCTGATAGCCTCCGCCCGGGCAAACAATGACACCCACCCCGTTACTGACACCTGAGGGCGAAAAACGGCCAATGTGGGCGACTTCACCTCAGTCAACCGGACCACTCCTTTTTCCGTAACACTATCCACCACAGCGGCACAGTCTTCCTGTCCGGCCCATACGGGCCACACATCCGTTTGTGCCTGCAGGCCGCACCCGCTTCCGCAAAGCAACAGCAGACTTATCCAATATCCTTTTTTCATAAACCGAAATGTTTATCTTATACCTATCACGCCGCACAGTCCGCACTTACCGACTGCCCAGTCCGTTTGAACCAGATGCCCAAGACGTTTGAACCGACTGGGCAGAACGTTATCATCAGCCGTCCGACGGTTCGTCCGGAACAGCCACTTTCCAAGTACGCAAAATGCCTTCGCGCAACGAGACACGGGGCTGCCACCCCAAAGCCTCCAACTTGGCCGTATCCAACCCCACCCGTTTATAGTTGCAATAAGCCGTATCCTGCTCGGCAGGCAATTCTATCCTTACCTCCAACGGACGGACGGGATCTACCCCAGCCACCAGCCGCGCCACCTCTTTGATGGGCATCGGCTCACGCTCGTTTGCCAAGTTGTACGCCTCGCCCGCCGGTGCTTTCAGCAGGACAGTCAACAGTCCCGCCACGGCATCAGTCAAATAGCAGAACGCCCGTTCGGCCTCGCCCGTGCTATGCAACACAATGGGACGACCTTCGACCGCCGCCGCCATAAAGTCGGCCATCACACGCCCGTCATCGGCCAGCTTCATGCCCGGTCCGTAAGCGTGCGCCATGCGCACGGCATTGGCACATACGCCATACTGCCGTCCGTAAGCCACCAGCAGCGCCTCGGCCGCCCGCTTGCTTTCCGGATAGCACGAACGCGGTTCAGCCGGATCGACCGAACCAAAATCGGTCTCCCCCAACAGTTCGCGCCCCGTAACCGCCCCGTATACCTCACGTGTCGAGACAAAAAGCACCCGGCTGTTCCAGGCACGCGCCGCATCGAGCACCCGCACCGTACCCTCCAGATTGGTGAGCAGAATATCGGCCGGTGTGGTACGGATGAAGTGCGGACTGGCATTACCGGCCAGATGCAGGATGTAATCGGCCCGCGCACCCGGTGGCAACGGCCGGCAGATGTCCTGCACCAAGAGTTCGGTGGCGTCTGTACCCTCCAGTCCGGCAAACAACATATGCATACGCTCCACATTACGCGACAAGGCAACGGTACGTACCCGAATGCCGCAAACGCGGTTCAGATAATGCAAGAAATAAACCAGATAAGTGGCCAACATGCCATTAGCCCCCGTCACCAACACGGTGCGGTCGTGCAACACCTGCCCTGGCAGGGCAAAGGCTGGGCGGCCAGTTCCTTCATGTCGGCCTGCACAACGGGATGATGATAATTCAACATAACCTGTTTCTCCTCTGTCAAATACCGAATATCTGCGAATTTTCACGCACCTCCACAATAGCTCTGAAAATATAGAAATCGGTTGGTGTCGTGATTTTTATGTTCTCCATTGGTCCGATGACCGTCCCCAGTTGCGCACCGTAATGGCTCATCATGGTACACGAGTCAATAAAGTCATGATACCCGTCGGCCTGAGCCCGCCGGTGAGCGGCCAGAATATCGCCCAACCGGAACGTCTGCGGCGCGCGGGCTATGAGCGAATCGGCCCGCGAGGGGATATGCAACGTACCGTCATCCTGTTTCACCACCAGCGTCTCGGTGGCCGGCACACAGGTGATGCAAGCCCCTTCGTTGCGGCAAACAGCGATATTGTCCGAGATGGTAGAGGCATCGATCAAAGGTCTCACACCGTCGTGAATAAGCACCACACTGTCGGGGGCACACTCGGCCTCGGCTGCCACCAGTCCCTGGTAGATGCTCTCCTGTCCCGTACTGCCTCCGGGCACAATCATCCGCACTTTGTCCAGTCCGAACCTGTGTACCAGCTGTTCCAAATAAGGAATCCACTCGCGCACACACGCCACGTAAATCGCATCTACCTCGGGATGAGCCTCAAACAGCTCCAGGGTATACACAATAATAGGCTTTCCGTACAATTCCAAAAACTGTTTGGGGCGCGACTTGGTGTTCATGCGGATGCCGGACCCTCCGGCAAAGATCACCGCTATATGCTGTGTTTTTTTCATCATCATCCAAATCTGTTTGTTAGTGAACAAAGGTAGAAAAAAAATAGGAAACAGGCAGATGCACCTGTCCAAAATGAAATTGTTTCCTAAAAAACCATTAACTTTGTCGGGTGACACTCATCTTTTATAGTAAACAAACCCCATGAAGAAAATTTTCTTAAGTTTGTGCCTGTTGCTGGGTTGCACCCTCGGCACAACGGCCCGCGACCTGCCGGCCATCATCCCCGCCCCGCTCACGATGACCGAGGAAACGGGAACTTTCTCGCTCAACGCCCAGACCAAGGTGGTATGTACGGCATCGGCCCGCCCCACTGCCGAACTGTGGGCCGAAATGGTGCGCCGCTCAACAGGTCTGTCGCTACCCCTCGAGGTAAAAGGCAGCGCCGGAAGCCAGAAAAACGCAATCTGCTTTTCGTTGCCCAAGAACGGTGCCAACGTGCAGGACGAGGCTTATACGCTGGACGTTACGAGCAAAAACGTTGTGATACGCGCCAAAGGTGCTGCCGGACTTTTTTACGGTGCACAAACCTTGCGCCAGTTGCTGCCGGCAGCCATCGAGAACACAACCCCAACCGACCGGTTGGACACCACCATTCCGGCCCTGCACATCAGCGACAAACCACGCTTTGGCTGGCGCGGATACATGCAGGACGTCAGCCGCACCTTCTACAGTATGGATGTGCTGAAGAAGTACCTGGACGTTATGGCGTTGTACAAGTTGAACACGTTCCACTTCCACCTGACGGACGACCAGGGATGGCGCATGGAAATTAAAAAATATCCGTTGCTCACCTCCGAAAAGGCGACACGCTTTCCCGAAGAGTTCAAACAGCCCGAAGCACATAGCGGATTCTACACCCAAGAGGAGTTGAAAGAGCTGGTGCGCTATGCGGCCGAACGACACATTGAAATTGTTCCCGAAATAGACATTCCGGGACACAGCTGGCCGGTACTTATCAACTATCCTGAACTGGCCGTGTGCAGCAACCTGTATCCGGACTACATCATGCCCTTCACCGAGACCTATCATGTATGGGGCAGCCAATTCACCCCCAATACGCTGGATCCGACCAAAGAAGTTGTTTACCAGTTTCTGGAAGACATCTTCACCGAAGTTGCAGCCATCTTCCCGGGCAAATACATCCACTTTGGCGGAGACGAGGTGCGCCACTCGGTGTGGGAGAAAGAACCGCACATACAGGCTTTCATGAAAGCACGCAACATGAAAAAAATCGAAGAAGTACAAAGCTACTTCGTACAACGGGTTTCGAAAATAATCACCGACAAAGGTCGTCAGCCCATGGGCTGGAACGACATTCTGGCCGATGCCGACAACCTGCCCAAAGGTACAGCCATCATGTCGTGGATAGGGAGCGGAGCGGTGAAGCAGGCCGCAAAATACGGTTTTCCCACCGTGGCAACGCCCAGCAGCCGCCTCTATTTCGACATCTGCCAGGCCGACCGCAGCGACGGCTTGTTGGCCGACCTGTCTTACGGACACACCATCCGCCTGAAAAATGTATATGAATACGATCCGGCCGAAGGACTTACCCCCGATCAACAACGCTTCTTGCTTGGCGTACAAGCCAACCAGTGGCCGGCCGTTCCACAGGACGTCAAAGACATCACCATACAGAACTTCCCCCGCTTGCTGGCGCTGGCCGAAATTGCCTGGACACCGGCAAAGGACAAAAACTATAACGCATTTGAAGCCCGTGTACAAAAACACCTGCCCCGTCTGGATGCGTTGAAAATAGATTACTACCGTCCGGGAGGCCACATCATCGCCACCTGGCAACCGTCAGACATCCGCCACATTGAATACCGCATCCTGGAGTGGGACGTAACCCGCAAAGTGTACGCCAACGGCCGGGCTATGGCGGGACTCTACTTTACAAAGGGGAAAAATCCGCTGAACATCAAGAAAATGCAGTTGTTGGAGAACGGCAAGGTAATAGCCGAGGACAACCACCGCGGATTTGCCGACGCAAACCGCGCCACCGGCAAACGCAAGACCTACTTGTACTACCTGCCCGTGAACCAATACAATCCGACGGCCCGTTACACACTGCGCGCCGAGGTGTCGGGATATAACGGCACAGACTCTTACGGAAACGTCACATTCAGTCTGTCGCCCTACCAGCCGTTTACGGTAACCGAAGCCGACAAATAAAGACTGAACAAACCGAACCGCCAAAAGCATGTTTACAGGAACGTCCGGACACAAACCGGCGCATGTAAACATGCTTTCTCGCATCCGGAAGCATCTTTTGACGCAGTACAACCCCTCTGTTACCAACCTAAGCCCGGCAAAAAGAAGAAGAAAGGCAAAGCACCCATCGATCTCTTAAAAAGCTCATTTTTCCTTCTCATTTCACATAAAACAACATGGAATGTTTCGAGGAAGGGAAAAATGTAACTATTTTTGCACCTTGTAGATACCGTAGACATACATCATATATGAGAAATAAAAATCGCTGGCGGTCAGTGACGGCCGCGCTGTGTTCCGTTTTGTTCCTGACAGCATGCTCCTCGTCTGACAACGACTTTAACATCAACGTAACCGGCGACTGTGCCATCACGTCAGCAGTGATGGGCGACTTGCGCCGCACTATTCACACACAAAATGCAGCAGGGCGCGACACCAGCTATGTGACAACCGTACAAGGAAACTATTTTCCACTGCACATAGACCACCTGAAACGGGAAATCTACAACACCGACTCGCTTCCCAAGTACACGCACATCGACAAAGTGACCTTCAGTTCGCTGACAGCGGACGGATACATCTATTACCGCATACTGGGCAGTGACCGCGATACGCTGTACAGCGGCAAAGACTCCATTGACTTCACACAACCCCGGTTGTTCACCGTTATTGCGGCCGATGGCAATGCCAAACGTACCTACACCATGCGTATTACAGCCCGGAACAGCAACGCACAGGAGTTTACCTGGCGTAAGCTGGACAGCGGAAATACAGACATAACTGCGCTGGAAACACTGAAAAGCTTTATGTTGAACGACCGGCTGACCGTATTGGGTACGGTTGCAGGCCGCATGGTGTGCCTAAGCCGTGACCTGACGGACGAAGGGGTGACTACCACAACCGATGTTCCGTTGCTGGACGCAAGCAACCCATTGGGAATACAGCAATTAGGAAATACGCTCTTTATCCTGACCGACAACGGTTTATGTAGCTCGACAGACGGCATAAACTGGGAACAGACAGAGGCAGACCAACCGTTGGCCCGTTTGCTGGGAGCTGGTAGTGCCGAACTGTATGCAGCCGGCCAGGACGGAAAAATCTATCGCTCGACGGACGGAAACCTTTGGACAGTCGAAAGTACCGATGAAAGTACCGACCTGTTGCCCGAAGGAACAACCTATTCTGCCTACACTTATCTGCGGTCGAACCTTAACCTGGAGACGGCCTTCCTTATCGGGTTCAGCGGTGACGAACCGCGCACCTGGAAAAAAATCATCGACCACACCGGTCTTGAGGTATATCCGTGGAGTTACTATCCCGTTACGGAAGAGACCGACCGCGTATTGCCCCGACTGGAATCATTCTGCCTGATGAATTACGACGACCACCTGCTGGCCTGGGGCAAGCAAGAGGGAAACACCGTATCTTACGTGAGCGGTGACGGCGGACACAGTTGGGAACGGAACTATATCTACACCTTGCCCGACGCCCTTAACGAAACACCGTCGTTTGCCAGTAGCGTAGCTCCCGACGGCAAATACATCTGGACCGTATGTCCGCAAAACGGCGAGATATGGAAAGGAAAGCTAAACAAGTTGTCGGACAACTGAGCTGAGAAAAACAAAGAACACACTGCTCATGAAACATCTGCCGGTATCTCTGCTTCTGGTTATGGGTCTGTTGTACATGCAGCCGATGAAGGCACAGGACGACCCGGAATACCGCATGGAGCTGGGCGGAGCGATAGGAACAAGTTTTTACCTGGGCGACGTGAATAAGACATGGTATGGCCACGCCGGTATGGCCGGTGCGGTGGTGGGACGTTATTTGCTGAACCCGCACATGGCCATTAAAGGTATGCTGTCTTACGGCAGCATTGCAGGGAAAAGCCGCAACATGAAGCAGTTTTATCCGGACGATCCGGAAAGCGGCGCGGCTAGTCCGGAAGCACGTGTGTATAACTTTAACAGTAGTGTCACCGATTTCAGCGTGACCTATGAATATAACTTTTGGGGATACAGCCGGTACAGCAGTTATCAAGACTACAAACGACTGACTCCCTACATACAGTTGGGACTGGGAGTAACCTACGGGCAAGCGGGAAAATCCTTTACGGCCAATTTCCCGATCGGGGTGGGCGTGAAATACAAACTGCGTGAACGCCTCAACATAGGACTCGACTGGAGCATGCACTTCAGCCTATCTGACAAGCTGGACGGATTGACCCGTCCATACGGAATAGCGACATCGGGTTTCAAGAACAAGGACCACTACTCGTTCACCATGATTTACCTGACCTATGACCTATTCCCGAAATGTGTGAATTGCAATAAAGACTAAGACTTCTGAAGATGGACAAGACGAGTGAACAGCAACTAGACATGAACCGCATACCGGCTCACGTGGCAATTATAATGGACGGTAACGGCAGATGGGCTAAAGCGCGCGGACAGCATCGGAGCGTCGGACACCAGGCTGGCGTGACTACCGTGAAACGTATTACAGAAGAAGCTGTCCGGTTGGGTGTGAAGTACCTGACACTCTATACCTTTTCTACTGAAAACTGGAACAGGCCGGCCGATGAAGTGGCTGCGCTCATGGGGCTGATACTCGACTCGCTGGAGGACGAGATTTTTATGAAGAACAACGTGCGCTTCCGTATCATCGGCGACTTGCAACGGCTGCCCGAACGCGTGATGCAACGCATACAGCAATGCATGGACCGCACTGCCGGCAACACCAAGATGACACTGGTTGTAGCACTGAGCTACTCGTCGAAATGGGAAATAACCGAAGCCGTCAAACGCATTGCGCGCGAAGTGCATGCCGGAACCATTGAGTCGGCAGCCATCACCGAAGAGACGATTACAGAGAAACTGAATACGGCTTTCATGCCCGATCCCGACTTACTGATACGTACCGGCGGTGAATGCCGTTTGAGCAACTACCTGTTATGGCAGTGTGCCTATTCCGAGCTCTATTTTTGTGATACGTATTGGCCCGACTTTGACGAAGCCGCGTTCCAATTGGCACTGGCCGATTATCAGGCACGCGAACGCCGCTTCGGAAAGACAAGCGAACAGGTAACTTCGAAGAACTAAGAAGATGAAAAAAACAAATCATATAAACAAATGCTGGTGTATTGCCCTCACTGCCCTGTTGGCAGCACCTGCCGTACACGCGCAAAACGAGATAAAAGTAGACAGCAAACCTAATATCGTCTATTCGGACACGCGCCCCATGTACCGCATCGGCGGCATCCTGGTAGATGGCATACAAGGTTTTGACAACGATGTGTTGGTCGGTTTTTCAGGACTTCATGTAGGAGACAAAGTGACTGTTCCGGGAAACGAGATAACCGACGCCGTCAACCGGTATTGGAAGCAAGGACTTTTCTCTAATGTACGTATTGAGGCCGACAGCATTGTGGGTGACTTGGTTTACCTGCACATTAAGCTGACAGCACGGCCGCGTGCATCACGCATTTCTTTCCACGGCATCAAAAAGTCCGAACGCGAAGACCTGGAAGAACGGTTGGGACTGAAAGCGGGCAGCCAGATCACACCCAACATCCTTGACCGTACCAAATATGTCATTGAACGTTACTTTGAAGAGAAAGGATATAAGAATGTCAAGGTAAACATCACCCAACACGATGATGTATCGGAGCACAACCAGGTGATGCTGGACATCGATATCGACAAAAACGAAAAGATAAAGGTGAAAAACATTTACCTTACCGGTGTTTCGTCCAACTATGTCACCAAGGTCAAACGCTCCATGAAGAAGACGCGCGAAGCCGGTAAATGGTACAACATCTTCCGCTCCAAGAAATTCTTACCCGAGAAATACGAGGAAGACAAGGGACTCATCGTCGAAAAGTATAACGAATGGGGATACCGCGACGCCATTATCCTTAAAGACAGTGTCGTGCCTATTGATGAGAAACATGTCAATGTATATATAGATATAGAAGAAGGTAACAAGTATTACCTGCGCAACGTACAATGGGTAGGAAACACCGTCTACAACACAAAAGATCTGGACCGCGTATTCCGAATGAAACGAGGGGATGTATATAACCAGACCATGTTGCAAAAGCGACTGTTCTTGGACGAAGACGCTATCGGAAGCCAGTATTACAACAATGGATATGTGTTCTATAACCTTGATCCCGTTGAAGTGAATGTGGTAGGCGACTCCATCGACCTGGAGATGCGCATTGTCGAAGGCTCACAGGCTACGCTTAACCACATCCGCGTTTCAGGTAACGACCGCGTTTACGAAAACGTGGTGCGCCGTGAGTTGCGTACCAAGCCAGGTGACCTGTTCAGCAAAGAATCCATCATGCGTACCATCCGCGAAATAGCCGCTACCGGACACTTCGACCCGGAGAAACTGGAACCGGATATCCAGCCTAACGAAGAGAACGGAACGGTGGATATCGCTTACAACTTAGTACCCAAAGCCAGCGACCAGGTAGAACTGTCGGCCGGATGGGGACAAACCGGTGTGGTGGGTAAAGTGAGCTTGAAGTTCACCAACTTCTCCATACAGAACCTTTTCGGAAAAGACCGGAACCGCCGCGGATTCATCCCGCAAGGAGACGGACAGACACTAACCCTCAGCGGACAGACCAACGGTACATATTACCAATCCTACAGCGTATCGTTCCTCGACCCGTGGTTCGGCGGCAAGCGCCCCAACCAATTATCATTGTCGGCGTTCTACTCCAAGCAAACCGACGTGAGCAGCAACTACTACAGTTCCAGCTACTACGACCAGTACTATAACTATATGTACGGTTACGGAACATCCGGTTACTACGACAATTACAGCAACTTCTACGACCCCGACAAGTACGTACAAATGTTCGGTCTTTCGGTGGGTTGGGGTAAACGCTTGAGCTGGCCCGATGACTACTTTACCCTCATGGCCGAACCTACCAGCGCTACATTCTGAAGGCATGGCGTTACTTCATCATCACCGATGGTAACTGTAACAACGTCAACCTGAGCCTGACGCTGAACCGTAACTCTACGGACAACCAGTTCTTCCCACGCCGCGGCTCTGAATTCAGCCTGTCGGTAACAGCCACCCCTCCCTATTCTTTATGGGACAACAAAGACTACGCGTCGCTGGCCAAGAACCCGCAAAGTTCAACCTACCAACGCGAGATGAAAGAAAAATACCGTTGGGTGGAATACCACAAATGGAAATTCAAATTGCGTACTTACTCGGCATTATCGAACAAGAACAAATGCCCGGTATTGATGACACGCGTTGAATTCGGTATCTTGGGATCGTACAACGGACATAAGAAATCGCCTTTCGAAACCTTCTACATGGGTGGTGACGGAATGTCGGGCTACTCTTCCGGTTACGCCACCGAAACCATCGGTCTGCGCGGATACGACAACGGAAGCCTCACGCCCTACGGATATGACGGTTACGCATACAGCCGACTGGCGCTTGAATTGCGCTATCCGCTTATGCTCGAGACCTCTACCAGTATCTATGCCCTGGCCTTTGTTGAAGGCGGTAACGCATGGACCGACCCCAAGAAATTCAATCCGTTCGACATGAAACGCTCTGCCGGAGCCGGCGTACGTATCTTCCTGCCGATGATCGGACTGATGGGTATTGACTGGGCCTACGGTTTCGACAAGGTGTTCGGCAGCAAAACCTACGGAGGAAGCCAGTTCCACTTCATCATCGGACAAGAATTCTAATTACTCCTAACAGCAACAACATGAAAAAAAGTATTCTATTCCTACTCTTGTTCCTAGCCGGAATAGGTAGTATGCAAGCACAAAAATTCGCATTGGTCGACATGGAATACATCCTGAAGAATATTCCTGCCTACGAACGTGCCAACGAACAGTTGAATCAGGTATCCAAGAAATGGCAAGCCGAAGTTGAAGCACTGGCCAACGAAGCACAAACGCTGTACAAGAACTACCAGAACGAGGCCGTGTTCCTGTCCGAAGCACAGAAGAAAGCACGCGAAGAAGCTATCGTAGCCAAAGAAAAAGAAGCTGCCGAGCTAAAGAAAAAATATTTTTCGCCCGAAGGCGAGCTTTACAAGAAGCGGGAAAGCCTCATCGCCCCCATCCAAGACGAAATTTACAATGCCGTAAAAGAAATCTCAAACACCAAGGGATATTCACTCATCCTGGACCGTGCCTCCGATACCGGCATCATCTTCGCTTCACCACGTATCGACATCAGCAACGAAGTACTCGCAAAACTGGGATATTCAAAATAAATACGTAACTTTGTCGCCCTAACAAGCAATTATACAAACAACTAAAAAAAATAAAGATGAAGAAAATTTTAATGATGGCGCTGTTACTTGCGCCGCTGAGCCTCTTCGCACAAAAGTTCGGTCACTTCAATTCTGCTGAAATTGTACAGGCCATGCCCGAATATGCTACGGCACAGAAAGAAATCCAAAACCTGCAACAACAATACGAAAACGAGTTGAAACGTATGCAGGACGAACTGGGTAAAAAAGGTGAAGAGTATAACCAACAACGCGACTCATTGCCCGAGAACGTAAGACAACGCCGCGAGCAGGAATTGGACGAACTCTACAAACGAATTCAACAAAGTTACCAAGACAACCAACAGTCATTGCAAAAAACGTCTGCCGAAAAAATGCAGGCTATCACTACTAAAATAATGAATGCCGTAAAAGAAGTCGGCACAAGCGGTGGCTATGTGTACATCATGGATACCACAGCCGGAATTCCTTATATCAGCACCACATTGAGCACGGACATAACGTCACAGATCAAAACCAAACTGGGATTGAAATAAGGTTGATACCATTACGATATTAAGAACCGGCGGGCAGACGGAATATTCCATTTGCCCGCCGGTTTTTTGCTCACTGACGGATGGGCCGGAACCGCACCCGCTACCGTTCACCGGCCGCTGCGTTCCGATATACATTCGGTGTTGCCCCCGCCACTTTCTTGAACAGGCGCGTAAAGTGCTGCGGATACTGAAAACCCAGTTCGTAAGCCACCTGACTGATACTCTTCGAAGGGTCCAGCAAATGTTCCTTAGCCACGTCCACCAGCTTCAGCTGAATATACTCCTGCGCCGTCTTGCCGGTCTCTTTCTTTACCAAATCGCCAAAGTAATTGGCTGACAAGCACAATTCGCCGGCACACAAACGCACCGTAGGCAATCCCTCGCGCTGCCCCCGACCCTCCGCAAAGTAGTCGTTCAACAGACGCTCAAAGCGTGTCAGCACATCCCGGTTCACATTGCAACGCGTAATGAACTGCCGCTCGTAAAAACGCAGACAGTAGTCCAGCAACATCTCAATATGGATGGTGATCAGCCGCTTACTGTGCCGGTCGATAGCCGATGTCAGTTCGTGCCTGATTTTCTGGAAACAATCCACTACAATGCCGCGCTCGCGCTCCGACACATGCAATGCCTCGTTCGACTCATACGAGAAAAAAGAATAATCCTTCATGTGTGCCCCCAGCGATGTGCCCTTCACCAGGTCGGGATGGAACACCAAGGCCCAACCGCGTGGCTGAAACACCTCGCCGTTGTCCTCCACGCCCACCACCTGTCCGGGCGCCACACACACCACCGTGCCTTCCTGGTAGTCGTAATAGTGACGGCCATAAATCAGATCACCACACTTCACCTCCTTCAGAAACACGGCATAAAAGCCCAACAAGTGACGCACATGGCGCATGGGCTGCGCCTGCGAAAAATCAATGACACTCACCAAAGGGTGCAGCGTTTCAACACCCAACGCGTCGTTGTACTGGTACACAGCATCCAGCCGCTGTATTGTCTTGTCCATCATACGGTCTGTTTTATACAAGTTTATAGCGGCAAATATACGCGATTCCGTCCATCCCACCATCACCTCACGCCCAAAACCCGTAATACGGGTAAGACAAACTGTAATCTGTCTACTTATCATTCACACGATACCCCTTAACTTTGCCCTACTTACATCCGTTACCCCAGGCCACACGGTCCGGCTAACGATCACTGAAAACGAATTACGGATCAAGACACAAACAGTAAAACAATGAAAAAGAACGTACTCATCCTCTCCTCCACCCCACGCCGGGGCGGAAACTCCGACCGCCTGTGCGACCAATTCATGCAAGGCGCGCTGGCCGCAGGCCACCAAGTGGAAAAAATCGTATTGAAAGACAAAGACATCCGCTACTGTACCGGATGTGGGGTGTGCAGCGAACTGGGCAAACCCTGCCCGCAAAAGGACGATGCCGCCGCCATCATTGAAAAGATGGTTTGCGCCGACGTCATTGTCATGGCTACGCCGGTCTACTTCTACACCATGAGCGCACAGATGAAGACGCTGATAGACCGCTGTTGCGCCCGCTATCTGGAGATGAAGAACAAGGAATTCTACTTCCTGATAGCTGCCGCCGAGACAGACATTCAAGCCATGGAACGCACCATCGACGGTTTCCGGGGATTTCTGGACTGTCTTGAAAACCCCACCGAACAAGGCGTTGTGTACGGCGTAGGGGCATGGAAACTGAACGAGATTAATCATACGCCCGCTATGGAACAAGCCTACCGGTACGGCAACAACTGCTGAACCGGAAAAGCACTTACCCATAAAGTCCGGAGGCCGTTCCCGCATCCGGCACATTATCAACCACCTATTCCGCACCTATCCAATGGCATTCATTATTTTAGCCCTTATCCTGCTACTGCTTCTGCCCGACCTTTACATCTGGCTCTCTTTTGTACGGGGCAGCAACCTTCCCCTGCTGCTCACCGTCGCCTACTGGCTACCCACGTTGCTGGCGCTGGGCATTTTGGGCCTGGCCGCAACGGGCAATTACACCGAATGGCTGTTCAAGCTCTTCTTCGGCCTGCTGCTCTGCATCGCATTGCCCAAACTGCTTTTCACCCTCGTTTCGCTCCTAGGGCGCGCCACCGAACTGCTTGTTCCGGGCGCTTACACCGCGGGCAATCTGATCGGTCTGGTTGTGGCTCTTACGACCTCGGCCGCCTGCTGTTACGGGTTTGCCAGCGGATGGAAAAAGCTGAACGTGCAGTCGCTCACCGTACAGTCGGACAAACTTCCCGCCGCCTTTGACGGATATCGTATCCTACACTTCTCCGACCTTCACCTGGGCACTTACGGTCAGGACACCCGGTTTGTACAGACCGTGGTAGACCGTATCCAAGCCCTGAACCCTCACCTCATTGTCTTTACAGGCGATCTGGTGAACTCCACCGCCGAAGAGCTGTATCCGCACGAGGCCGTGCTTTCCCAACTGCATGCCCCCGACGGAGTATTCTCCGTGCTGGGTAACCACGACTACTGCCTGTATCGCCGGTACGACACTCCCGACGGAGCTGCGCGCAACCTGGATACCCTGAAACACCACCAGCAAGCCATGGGATGGCAGTTGCTGCTCAACGAACACCGCCTCATCCGGCGCGGCACATCGGTCATTGCACTGGTGGGAGTAGAAAACGACAGCAAGCCCCCCTTCCCCTCACGCGGCGATCTGACCAAGGCCATGCAGGGCCTTCCTGCCGAAACGTTCAAAGTGTTGCTCACCCACGACCCCTCACACTGGCGGCGCGAGGTGCTGGCCATTCCCGATGCGCCCGACCTGACGCTGTCGGGACACACCCACGCCATGCAGTTGCAATGGGGCAATCACTCGCCGGCAGCGCTGGCCTACCGCGAATGGGGCGGTCTGTATCGCGAACAGGAAGCCAGTCTGTATGTGTCCACCGGCGTAGGGGGCAGCGTCCCTTTCCGTCTGGGAGCCTGGCCACAACTCACCCTCATCACCCTGAAACGGGGTAACACCCCTTAAAGTCCGGCAGCAGCCCGCAACAGGCTGCACATCCGGTGTCAACGTCCTGGGCCGCTTACTTTCGTTCAGTTTCTCGCTTGCTA
>CABSGW010000002.1 GCA_902477365.1 uncultured Prevotellaceae bacterium | reverse complement strand
GAAGACTAGGTGGGCCGTTACCCCGCCTACTATCTAATGGAACGCATCCCCATCCGGTACCGATAAATCTTTGATTCGTAAACCATGCGGAATACAAATAACATCAGGTATTAATCTTCCTTTCAGAAGGCTATCCCTGAGTACCAGGCAGGTTGGATACGTGTTACTCACCCGTGCGCCGGTCGCCATCAACCTTAGCAAGCTAAGATCATGATGCCCCTCGACTTGCATGTGTTAAGCCTGTAGCTAGCGTTCATCCTGAGCCAGGATCAAACTCTTCATTGTATATAATAAATTTGTTCTTTTCCCTTACAAGATGCCTATCGCAAAATTCATTAAGTTCTCAATCGAAATCTTTTCCCGGTACGTGACACTCGTTCAAAAAACAAGCAAACTACCGGGAGACGGTTCGTCTTTTTTTTACCCGACCTGCTTATCCCTAAAAGATAAAGGCAGGCCGCTCTTGTACTTAATCTAACTTCGTTATGTAAATAATTCAAAGAACTCTCTTTTCAACGCCCCCGGTCGTTCCCGAAAGCGAGTGCAAAAGTACTGCCTTTTTTAATACCAACCAAATAAATACACGAGAAAAATTCAAGAAAAAAACAACAAAACACAACAAATGACTATAAACCAACAAAATACAAATGTAAAAAAATTATACAAAAAAAGAAAGGGAAAGGGACGGGAACAGGGAAATAGTACGAAAAACACGGACAAAGCTTATAATGAAAGAGAGCGGAAAATCACCTCAGAGCGCTCGATACGGTACTCTTTTTGCCAAAAACGACCTAGAAGTGAATCACCTTACCGCAAAACAACACAAAAAAGGTGGGATAAGCACATTCACTTACCCCACCTTTCCTTATGATGGTTCATGATAACCGATGTTATCAGTTTTTCTTTTTATTATTCAACACCCGATTGAGTGAGTTTACATTGATTTTCTTCGCGACTTTATTCAGAACCGTCACATCTTCCTGTTTCTTTTGAGATCCACTTCGCGTCTCATGTCCATAGCCGTAACCGTATCCATAACCATAGCCGTAACCATATCCATACTTATTAAGTACACTATCATTAATTACGATACAAAGGTTTCTGAACTTGTCATCATGATACATACGTTCCAACTCTGTCAAGAACCGACGGTCTTCTACCCCGACACGGATTACATACAGCGTTAGATCGACTACACGGTTTACAATTCCGGCATCGGCAACAGAGAAAGCAGGAGTCGTATCGAAGATTACATAATCATAATAACTCTTCAATTCATCAACCAATTCCTCCAAACGTGCACCCATCAACAGCTCTGCCGGATTAGGAGGCAATACGCCGGCCGGCAAGAAATCCACCCCTTCGCTTACTCCATCTTTTACGATGAGCTGTTGTACATCCACGTTTTCATCACTCAAGTAAGTGGTCAAACCTAATCCCGAACGCAATATCTTACTCTGTGTCCGTTTACGAATATCGGCATCGACCAACACAACCCGCTTACCGGCCAATCCTAAAATTGCGGCCAAGTTGCGCGATACAAATGATTTGCCATGCGACGGTGTGGTAGAGGTCAACATGATGACGCGTGCGCGTTTCTTCATAAAGTTCAATCCGTAACGCAACAAACGGAAAGCCTCACTCACCGGTGTAGCTCCAGCTGCACCTTTTGTCACCAATTTATCCGTCTCGTCCTCAAGTTCCCAACGTGGAATTTCGCCCAAAATGGGAATTGTGGTCAACTCTTCCACATCTTTACGCCCACGTACAGTGTTGTCTAACGTCAATTTTATCCAATAATACGCAGAAGGAAGCAACACACCCAATACGAAACCAACCATCAGGATCAACATACTTTTGGGTGAAATCGGCTTGTTTGTACCATATGGGTATTCGACAATACGAATATTGGCCTCGGTAATGGCTAATTGAAGCGCCACTTCTTCGCGTTTATTCAATAGATAGGTATAAAGCGCTTCCTTGGTAGACTGCTGACGCCCGATATCCATCGCCAGTTTTTCTTTCTCCGGCACAGAAGATATATCGGCATTCAGGCTATTTTCGACCTGCAACGATTTATTCAATTGCAACTTTGTCGTACTCAAATAACTGGCAACCGACGCGGCAATGGCTTTATGAATGGACTTCAAGTTTTGGTCCATGTCGGCAATAATAGGTGTATTTTCACCCGAATTGCCTACCAAACGGTTCCGCTGCAACTTCAATTCATTATATTGACCGATCTGCGTCTGGATACTGGCTTCCCCGACAGCACTCAACACCGGAATAAGTTCGTCGCGCTCCATGTCCTTCAAGTATTCCTGCAAATATTGCAATACACTGACCTGGGCTTCTAATGTCAACGAACGCTGACGCGCACTGGTACGTTCAGACAAGAACACTTGTGCATTTTTGTCGAAATCGACAATGCTATTCTTTTCCTTGAATTTAGCTAACCGACTTTCTACCTGGCTCAGGTCTTTACCAATCAGACTGATACGTTCGTCTACAAAATGCTGTGTACTGGCCGCTATTCGGTTTTTACTTTCAACAATATCTTCCTTATAAACGGCGAGTAACGTAGAAAGAATATCTTCGGCACGCTGTACATCAATATCTTGACAAGTCAAATTGATGAGCGAACTTTCTTTGTCGACCTCGCGAGCCGAAACTTTTTTACGGTACTCCATTGCCGTTTGCTCAACGCTCTGCCGATTCACCTGAATACTCTTACCTATGAAGTCAGCTAAATACTTAGGCTGTTTTTTCACAACGATTGTTCCTGCAGGTGTCTTGATACGTTGTCCGAAGGAAACCTTTTCGTCAAAAGCTACAGTCTCATTATCTACGCGAAAATGCGAAAGCCGAACTTGGTCGCCCGCAACAATTTCGACCTTGAAATCTACGGGTACAGAAAACGGATCGGAGAAAACAACTTCAAAAGGTTTATTGTTATACACCGCCACATTACGCAATCCTTCGCTCGTGGTATAAGCGACGCTCAAATTCAAGCGTTCCACCATGACTTTCATCAACCGTAAAGACTGAAGAATATAAATTTCGTTTTGCAGATTGTCACCCACAGCCACCCCGTTCAACTCCATCAATGCGTTCAGGTTGTTGTTTCCACGACGGCGTCCCTGCCCCATGTCATCCTCAACCATCATCACCGCATCCAGTTGATAAACCAACGGCTGCCTCATTAAATAAAGGGTTGCCAACCCTACACAAACCACAACTGACAGTGCGAACCACTTCCAATGATAAACAAACACCCGGTAGCAGTCTTGCAACAAGGGCAAAAAGTCTACATTGTCGTCTTGCGAATTTTTCACGTTATTCGTTATCTCTGCCATAACTTATCTGGTTAACGCAATAATTAATGAAACAATAGAGGTAGTCATACCGATCAACGTACCCGAAACACTCAGATAGGTATAGCTGGTACTACCTTTTACTTTGACTGACTTATTGGACTCCACATAAACCAAATCATTTTGCTGCATATAATAGGCCGGTGATGTAAAAACGCTTCCCGGATCGGTCAAGTCAATGCGATAAGACATTCGTTTTCCGTTCTCTTCACGCACAACCAACACGTTGGTACGTACAGCCGAACTGTTCAGGTCGCCGGCACGTCCCAAGGCCTCGAGCAAGGTCAACCGCTGTCCGGTATAACTTTGTACACCCGGAGTACGCACATCGCCCAAAACCGTCACCTTAAAGCTCATGATTTTGGTAGAGACAATGGCATCTTTAATGTAATTTTCCTCGGCCATACGCTTACGTATAGACTCTGACAGCTCGTTCACCGTCATTCCTTTAACATAGATTTTTCCGAAGATAGGAAAATCTATATTTCCTTCTTTGTCTACGTAAAAGTAAGACACCCCCGACGATGTATTCGCCTGGCTGCCATAAGAACTTCCGGTAGCTCCGCCTCCGATAAGCGTTTGCGTGTTAAAAGGTGCAATCAGTTCCTGATCTTTACTACTAACCGAAATGGCTAACTGATCGTCGGGCTGAATGGTCAACCCATATTCTTTCTCTATCTGTTGCGGACGTTGATAAAGCTGATCTGTCCCCTGAATATATGTCATCTCTTTATTCGACACACATGAACTTATGCTCATTGCAAGACAAAGAATGACAACCGCAAATTGTAGCTTTCTTCTCATTAACCTAAAAATCTAAATAATTCCCTATTTCGCAAAAGTACGAACATTTTCTAGATATGACAAATCATACCCTTATTATTTAACTTTTAGTTACCTATATTCTGCTGTTCAGCCTCAATCCAGCGTCTGGATATCCTGTTTCCAATAGGCAATCATGTCTTTAATAACAAATGTGGGAGCCACTTTCTGATTCTTCAGATAATCGTCCACGATTCTTTGTCCCTCTAAAGTTGAAAAACCGCGTACACAAACCAATATAATCGAATTAAAAATCTCATTCAAAGGAAATTCCTTTGTCATCAGACTGCTCAAAATAAACTCAACCTGACTACTCAGCACCCGATGAATCACCTCGTAATTGATATCGGCCCGGAATAGTCCCTGTTCTACTCCTTTTTTAAAGAAAGCCACCGAACCGGCCATATCCTCCTCGTGCTGCGCGTTCATATAAGCAACAACCCTGGGATATTTTTTCAAATCGGTATAAAAACGTGGCGAAATCAAGCGCAATTCATCCATTTTGCGCTGATACACCAACAACAGCAATTCCATCACATTTTCCGCCCGCTCCATCTCCATATCCAAACGTTTATGCATGATATCCCGATATCCCCGAAAACCTTCGATCAACAGGGTCTCCTTGTCCGGGAACACCTCATAAAGGGTACGTTTCGAGATCGTTAGCTCCTTTGCGATACGGTCCATCGTAACAGGTTTAATACCCTCTTGTGCAAAGAGGGTCATCGCTGTTTCTATAATGCGACGACGCAACAAAGATTGTGCGTCTTTACTCCGATGATATTCAGACATGCGCTTCGTTGTTAAGTTATAGGTGCAAAGTTAAAAAAGAAAACCGTTTGTTTGATGAAAGTTTCCATATTTTTTAATTATATTTTTTCTCCAGAGAAGAAAATCCGTATCCTTAAATTCCTAATAAGCAACCAAACAATGGCAACGAGAAGCCCAGTTCGTTTTAACGGACTGGGCTTCTCGTTTAAAACAACTGGTAGGGTCGGTTGATGGAAAAACAGTCCTTAGTTTTTTTAACTCCTTCGGTCCAAAAAAAAGGGTTTGCTAGCTACTTTATCGCAATCCGTTTGTTAACTTTGCAGTGATTTCAATAGAAAAAACAACTCAACGAATTAGTTCTTATGGTAAAAGTGACAAAAGAAGCAGCCTTACGCTATCACGCACAAGGCAAACCGGGCAAGATTGAAGTGGTACCCACCAAACCATATCGCACACAATCCGACCTCTCGCTGGCCTACTCACCAGGAGTAGCCGAACCGTGCCTCGAAATACAGAAAAACCCCGAGGATGCCTACAAATATACAAACAAGGGCAACTTGGTAGCGGTTATTTCTAACGGGACGGCTGTACTAGGGTTAGGCGACATTGGCGCTATGAGCGGAAAGCCGGTGATGGAAGGTAAGAGTCTTTTGTTCAAGATCTATGCAGGCGTAGACGCCTTTGATATTGAAGTAGATGAGAAAGATCCCGAAAAGTTCATTGAAGCTGTAAAGGCTATCGCACCTACATTTGGCGGTATCAACCTGGAAGACATCAAAGCACCCGAATGCTTTGAGATAGAACGTCGCCTGAAAGAAGAACTGGATATTCCCGTTATGCACGACGACCAGCACGGAACAGCCATCATATCGGCTGCGGGACTGGTGAACGCCCTGCAAGTAAACGGCAAAGACATTGCAAAAGTAAAAATCGTGGTAAACGGTGCCGGTGCGGCAGCCATCTCTTGCACCAAGTTATATAAGGCACTAGGCGCTAAGGCCGAGAACATCCTGATGCTCGACTCTAAGGGTGTTATCACAGCCGACCGTCCCAACCTGACCGAACAGAAAAAAGAGTTTGCCACCACCCGTACCGATGCGCACACACTGGAAGAGGCTGTACGCGGAGCGGATGTGTTTGTTGGTTTGTCAAAAGGGAATGTACTGTCTAAAGAGATGGTAAAAACAATGACCGAAGCTCCCATTATCTTTGCACTAGCCAACCCCACTCCCGAAATTTCATACGAAGATGCGAAAGAGGCTCGCCCCGATGTACTGATGAGTACCGGACGTTCCGACTATCCGAACCAGATTAATAATGTAATCGGTTTTCCCTACATCTTCCGCGGAGCACTCGACACCGCCGCAACCAGCATCAACGAGGAAATGAAACTGGCGGCAGTACATGCCATTGCCGACTTGGCCAAACGCCCCGTTCCCGATGTTGTAAACCGGGCTTATCAGGTAAACAATCTGACCTTCGGCCCTGATTATTTCATTCCGAAGCCTGTCGATCCGCGCCTCATCACCGAAGTATCGATGGCTGTTGCCAAAGCGGCTATGGAGAGTGGCGTTGCCCGCCAGCCTATCACAGACTGGAAAGCATATCGCATGCGTTTGAAAGAGTTGATGGGACAAGAGAGCAAGCTGTCGCGCTCGCTTTACAACAATGCCCGTCTGGACCCGCAACGCGTAGTCTTTGCCGAAGGCACTCATCCCAACATGTTGCGTGCTGCCGTGTTGGCCAAAGAGGAAGGTATCTGCCATCCGGTATTGCTCGGCAACGACCAGCAGATCAAGAAAATGGCGGCTGAGTTTGACCTCAATCTGGATGGTATCGAAATACTGAATTTGCGTAATGAAACACAATCGGAACGCCGCAAACGGTACGCACGCATCTTAGCCGAGAAGAAACAACGTGAGGGATACACCTTGCAAGAAGCTGAAGACAAGATGTACGAACGCAACTACTTTGGTATGATGATGGTGGAAACCGGCGAGGCGGATGCATTTATTACCGGCCTGTATACCAAATACTCAAATACCATCAAGGTGGCCAAAGAGGTAATTGGCATTCGCGAACGTAACAAGCACTTCGGTACGATGCACATCATCAACTCCAAGAAAGGTGTGTATTTTATCGCTGACACCCTTATCAACCGCCATCCCGATGCCGATACGCTCGTAGACCTGGCACAGCTCAGTGTGGAAACGGTGCGTTTCTTCAACCGTACACCGGTTATAGCAATGGTGTCTTACTCCAACTTTGGAACCGATAACGAAGGAAGCCCTGCGGCTGTACACGAAGCGGTAGCACGCATGCAGGCGCAAAATCCGGATTTGGCTATTGACGGCGAAATGCAATTGAATTTTGCATTGGACAAAGAGTTACGCGATGAGAAATACCCCTTCACACGCCTGAACGGCAAGGATGTCAACACGTTGATATTCCCAAATCTAAGTTCTGCGAACTCTTCTTACAAAATGTTGCAGTTGATGAGCCAGGAAGCTGAAATTATCGGCCCAATCCAAATGGGATTGAACAAACCGATTCACTTCACCGACTTTGAATGCTCGGTACGCGACATTGTCAACATCGTAGCCGTTGCGGTTATCGACGCTATCGTTGAAAAGAAAAAGAAAGAGAACGAGTAATCTCGGATCCTTATTGCCAACAATCACAGCGGCGCGCTTTCACTCGAAAACGCGCCGTTGTTCTTATTTTTTATTCGCTCAACGAGCCGCCCAAACAAATTGCTTTGAGTAATTTTTTCCTCCTACGCCACAAGCAACAACATACACACCTTTAGGTACAGACGCCATCGGTACACGGAATTGTTCTTTCGCCGAAAGATGTTTGTAATGCTTCGAATATACACAAGCCCCATTTGTTCCGTACAAAGAGATTTGCACATTGTTGGCTGTTGAAGGAGAAGTTATCAGCAACGCATCGCTTAAACAAGCTACCTCCAGCCTTCCGGCTGCAGACAAGATGGGCTTGATTGCTGTAGGAATAACCGGTCCGGTCACTTCTATCTCGTTAACCCGCACATGATTGCCGTCTGTTGCTCGTCCTCCGGTTATCTCCAGTTTGAAGTAGCGCATACTTACCGGTTCTTCCAGCATAAAGTGAAAGGTAGCATCACTTGGGGCATCGGCATCAGCGTAAAACTTGTTCCATTTTACACCATCCCCGCTGGCATACAAATTAAACGACTTGATGTAACGGTTAGAGCCGCCGCTCATCGTAATTTGAAAGCCATTTACTACTTTTTCCTCCTTCATGTCTACCACAAAAAAATGGGGATAGCTCGATCCGCCACCCGTCCATTTTGAATGCCAATAGGTGTTATTATCTCCGTCTATGATTTGTCTGGCACGCCCATTCGTATCCTCGCCAGTCGTTTCTTCGCTTGAAAAACGAACCACTTCCCACGTACTTTTATCGAACTTGTTCTTTTTAAAATTCTCGGCCTCCTCTATTTTTTCCCTTTCCCGTGCTATCGCCTCGTCAACCCGTGCTTCCAGCCTATTCAGACTGATGGTATCAACCGGCGTGTGCTGCTTGTTCAAAGGCACTATCTTTCCCTTCTGAACCGTAGGCAGATAACCTCCGCTCGTCATAAAGAAAGCCCCTGGATCCTCACTGGACACTCCCTGCCCATAGTCATTACGGTTACCGGGATTGTAACCGCCATCGGTGTGTCCAAACCCTACGGAGTTGAAGTGATACCACTCCTCGGTATCTTTGCTGCGCGCATAGCCGTTGCGATAGTAACCGGTACGCACAGCCTGCCCCGTAGACCAATTATAATTTTCGAGAAACGAATACCATGACTTGAAATAGGTGTTGTTATTGGGCAACCGCAGTGTGGACATATATTGCCACCCCTTTCCGTCTTGCGCATTGAACCAGGTAGAAACCAACATGTTATTCTGTTTTCTAATAACCTCCTTACCATCTACGATAATGGTATAGGTAGCCTCTTCCGGACGACAATTGGTGATAAATTGCACGTATGAGCCGCATTCCCAATGATGACCGCGATAGAATGTTTGCATACCGGTACCCTCACCGCCAAAACGATTCACGGTTGCCTTTTCATCGTGGTCGACAACTGACGCGCGACAGTAGTCGGGCAAGTTCGGATCTTCGTCTGTACTCCCATCGTCCCACATGGAGTAAATAACCTCATGCAATGACTTGCCATCCTTCCAGCCGTTCATCTGAATGCCCATATAGCCGCTCAGCACGCCTAGCGACATGATGTATGTACCTACAATATCTGACTCTTTGGGCATCATGACCTCTTGGTAACACCAGTCATACCGTGCACTCGAGGGAACCCCCGATTTGGTTGACTTCCAATTGTTCAGATGCACCGAAGGAGAAGAAAGCCAACCCGCTTTGTAACTTCTTACCTTTGAATGGCTGCTCAGTCGGAAACTATCAATCTCGATGATGTCGTTCCAACCTTTCAGGCACTCAATCTGATAGCGATAATAATCTTTACGCGGCAACACCAGCCCCATCATATCGCATTTAGTCACTCGCCCTGTTCCCTTCAGGGCCATATAATTTTCGGCCATCGGCTTACTCAAATCCGTAGGATCCCACACCGTCACACGAAAATGCACATCGGCATTGCGCTTTACAGCCAAATACATTTGTGTGTCTACCGTATCCCTGGGATGATTGAAATAGTACACAGCCATGGCATTGCCCGATGTCCAGTTCGTCAATTTCTTTGTCACCAACGCCTGCCCGTCCTTACGTTCTTCTTCAGGGATAGAGATGCCCGAAGCTCCAGGCTTTCCGTCACGCGTTTCCACATAACCATGCCCGGCCGACAACAAGGTATATGACGCCGCATAACGTACCGTTTTCAAACAAACCTCCGTTGTATCGGGAATGATCTCAGTGCCCGCAGCCGAAGAGGCCTTGACACGATAATAGCC
This sequence comes from uncultured Prevotellaceae bacterium, assembly GCA_902477365.1. GTDB lineage: Bacteria > Bacteroidota > Bacteroidia > Bacteroidales > Bacteroidaceae > Alloprevotella. The sequence goes on along the minus strand of CABSGW010000002.1, from coordinate 19,676 downwards.
CGGCACGTTGACACTTATTTTCAACTTACGGACTGATCCACCCGGGATATCGGCAAATGCTTTCTTATCGGATGACACCTGCCATTGATAAGTCTGAAAACCTTCGGGAGCTGTCAGCTCAACCGTTTCACCCCGGTCCACGGTCAATAAGGATTGTCCCATTCCGCCCACTGGAAGCATGCACCATACACACCCTACCAAATAACTGTAATATTTTTTCTTCATTTACTTGTTTTTTATCAATCATCACCTACAATGCATGTAAAGGTAAGCAAAATATTCATCTATCAGGACCAGATCAAACATTTTCACGCAAAAAGCGGAGCGTTTCTCCGCTATTGCAGAAAAACGCCCCGCTATGAATTTACAACTTCTTATGAGCGATTACTCCGAAGCCTTTAGTGCCTGTTGTATATCCTCCAAGATATCCTCCACATCTTCGATACCAACCGACAATCGGATTAAATCGGGCGCTACACCAGCCTCGCGCAACTGCTCATCGCTCAGCTGACGGTGCGTATGGCTGGCCGGATGAAGCACACAAGTACGTGCGTCCGCCACATGAGTAACAATCGCTATCATCTTCAGCTGATCCATAAAGCGGATAGCCTCTTCGCGTGTACCTTTCAGTCCGAAGGCGATAACACCACATCCACCTTTAGGCAGGTATTTTTGTCCCAGGTCATAATATTTATCGCCGGGCAAACCGCTATAGTGAACCCATGCCACCCGTGGGTTGGCCTGAAGGAACTCGGCAACCTGCTGGGCATTGGCACAATGCTGACGCATACGCAAATGCAGACTTTCAAGTCCGATATTCAGCAGGAACGCATTTTGAGGCGATTGAATGGAGCCCAAATCGCGCATCAACTGAGCTGTTGCCTTCATGATGTAGGCTATGTTACCAAAAGCCTTGGCATAGGCCAGTCCGTGATAACTGTCGTCCGGCTCACACAATCCGGGGAACTTATCGGCATGGGCGTTCCAATCAAAATTGCCGCTGTCAACAATAGCCCCACCCACTGCTGCGGCGTGACCATCCATGTATTTGGTGGTCGAATGGGTCACAATGTCGGCACCCCATTCAAAAGGACGACAGTTTACCGGTGTTGCAAAGGTATTATCTATCAACAACGGAACACCATGCTTATGGGCGATACGTGCGAAACGCTCAATATCAAACACATTACCGCCAGGATTCGAGATTGTTTCGCCAAAGAAACATTTTGTATTGGGACGGAACTCTGCCTCAATCTGTTCATCCGTCCAATCGGTATCGATAAACGTGCAGTCAATACCCAGCTTTTTCATCGTTACCCCAAAGAGGTTATAAGTTCCTCCATAGATGGCACTCGATGCAATGAAATGGTCACCAGCCTGACAGATGTTGAACACGGCATAAAAATTGGCAGCTTGTCCCGACGAAGTCAACATGGCGGCTACACCACCTTCCATTTCGGCAATTTTAGCGGCTACGGCATCATTCGTAGGATTCTGCAACCGGGTATAGAAATAACCGGCTTCTTCCAAGTCGAACAAACGGGCCATCTGCTCGCTTGTTTCGTATTTAAACGTTGTGCTCTGATATACGGGAACCTGCCTCGGCTCTCCTTTTTTAGGTTGCCATCCGCCCTGTACGCAGATAGTCCCCACATTCCTTTTCTTCTCCATGTACTTTTTCTTTAGTTGTTATGAGCGCCTTTTAAAGCCGGATACCGCTTTACATAGTCAAAATTCTCGATGACATCGGTATTGGTATATGCCGTCATTGCCTCGCGTACCACACGCCAACGGGGAGTGGTATCCTGCAAAAACACTTGCTTCTTAATCTGTTTCGGGAAATTACGCACCATTGCGCGTCCCGTTACACTCCGCTGCAACTTGTCATGCCACTCGGGCATGGTATAGAATACACCCGTTTCGGGATCGGGCAATTTCAAGTCGGGCAAATTACGATCCTTTCCGCGATAAGGGACTTGCATTCCGTCCCACAAAGAAACCTCGACCCGGGCCACACCGGCTCTGATCATATCTATTTCTTCGGCGGCTGCCTCTGAAAGATCGACGATAGCACCACGCCGAAAAGGACCACGGTCCGTCACCTTAACAATGACCTCATTTCCGTTTTTCGGGTTACGTACTTTCAACATAGTGCCAAAAGGATAGGTACGATGGGCGCATGTCAGACTGTCTTTGTGATAGCGAGAGCCATCACTTGTCAAACGCCCATGAAATTTGTTGTGATAATACGTAGCATCACCCACATGCTGCTGTGCACAAAGGGTTGCTGTTGTCAATAAGGCAAAAAGGAAAAACGTGATTTTTTGAATACGCATTGATTTTGTTTTTGGAGGTTCAACGAGTCTGTTACAATATAAAAGCAACCTGTCACTCCGGCATCAGCGTACACGACACATCTTCTTGGAGAAGCCGGATTCAGAAGGTGACAGAACAACTCTTCCCTCACGATTATCGGGGGCAAAGTTCGTATTTTTTTCTTAAACCGCCAACCATTTGTGTGTTAAAACAGACAAAATAGGCTTAGCATCAACCGATTAACAGAAAATCATCCATCACCCGACCTCTTGAACAACCCGTAAATAAAGCGGTTGTCGACGATTGCCCTACCAACCAGACTTCACCTCATCTCTACACATATCCTACCTAAAAAAACGACATGCCCAGCCTTTCAACACAGACTGGGCATGTCGTTTTAACAAACTGGGCATGTCGGGAAAGAAACCTCAGCCGCCTGTTTCACGATCCTGTTACCGGCAGACGGCCACTCGTACTATTCCGGTTCATTGTGCGTACCCCATTGCCGATAGGGATAGCTACGAAGCATCGAATTGTAATAGCGACGGTCTCCAGTGACCTCTTGTCCCAGAAAATCGGGACGTTCAAAAGGCTCGTCAACAGTTCCCAGCTCCACTTCGGCTATAACCAGTCCTTCATTCTCGCCCAAGAACTCATCTACTTCGAATATATGGTTTCCGACAGGCACCAGATAACGTTTTTTGTCGATCACACCGGGTTCGCACAACCGAAGAAGCTCGGTAGCCTCTTCGGCCGTAATTTCCTTTTCAAATTCGTAACGCGAAAGCCCCTCTTGATCTGAAGGACCTTTTATGGTCAGAAGACCGCGCCCATCACGCAAGCGTACGCGCACGGTTCGTCCGCGCTGACTGCTAATATAACCCTGCACAATGTGCGACACAGAACTGGCATAGCACTTATATGCCCCACATACCAAGAATTTACGTTCTATCTCTATAGCCATTTTTCTCCTTATCTATATACGAACGACGGAATACAGTACTGAACTGAATTCCGTCGTCCCAAACGTTTTTTGTTTTAACCAAACACTAATGAGTAAGCTATGCAGCAAATGATAGCCAGCAGAATGAGGCAAATAAAAATTGTATTCACGGTTTTCCGCGCCTGTCTTGCCTGTTTCTCGTCACGTTTGACTGATTTCATTTTCTTTTTCTGGTTCATGGCTTTCTTATTTTAAGATTAAACACCTTGTTCCGCTATTCAGGAGTGCTCTCCGAGAACTCCATCAGGTAAGCTTTAATAAACCCATCTATTTTTCCGTCCATCACACCACCAACGTCGCTTGTCTGGTGTCCCGTCCGATGGTCTTTCACGCGGCGGTCGTCAAACACATAGCTGCGTATCTGGCTTCCCCACTCAATTTTCTTCTTTCCAGCCTCAATCTTGGCCTGGGCCGCCTTACGCTTCTGCAAAGCGCGGTCGTACAACTGCGAACGAAGCAGGCGCATAGCATTCTCTCTGTTCTCCAACTGCTTACGGCTTTCGGTATTCTCAATGAGAATCTCTTCGGTCTCTCCGGTATCCGGATCGGTGTACTGGTAACGCAAACGCACACCAGTCTCCACCTTGTTCACATTCTGTCCTCCGGCTCCGCCCGACCGGAACAAGTCCCAACTGATCTTAGACGGATCAACATACACCTCAATGGTGTCGTCAACCAATGGCGTTACAAACACGCTGGCAAACGACGTCATGCGTTTTCCCTGTGCATTGTAAGGCGATACGCGTACCAGACGATGCACACCGTTCTCCGACTTCAAATAACCATAGGCATAATCGCCTTCTATTTCCATTGTCACAGTCTTGATACCCGCTTCGTCGCCATCCTGCAAGTTACTGATGCTCAATCTATATCCTTGCGCCTCGGCATAACGCATATACATACGCATCAGCATAGATGCCCAATCCTGGCTTTCGGTTCCGCCTGCCCCTGAATTGATTTTCAGCACACAAGCCATCACATCCTCCTCTTGCCGCAACATGTTTTTCAGTTCCAGCGCTTCCAAACCTTCAATGGCACGTGCATAAGCCTCGTCCACCTCTTCTTCGGTTACCATTTCGTCCTTATAGAAGTCGAAGGCCAGCTCCAGTTCATCGACATTGGTCTTCACCTCTTTGTACCCATCAATCCACTTTTGCAGCCCTTTCACTTTCTTCATCTGCTCCTCGGCAGCTTTTGCATCATCCCAGAATCCGGGGGCTTGGGTACGCAATTGTTCCTCTTCCACCTCAATCAGTTTTGAATCGATATCCAAATAACGATGAAGTGCCTCGGCACGTTCCTTAACCTCTTTCAATTGTTCAATAGTTATCATGCTGTTGCTGTTTTCAAATCTTTTCGAGTGGTAAAGTTACGACTTTTAACGGAAAGGGAATAATAACGGCAAGGCAAATATCATCACAATACCCATTATCACCTGTAAAGGTAGTCCCACTTTGATAAAATCCATAAACGTATATTGTCCGGCCGGCATCACGATGGTGTTGGGCGGCGTAGAGAAAGGAGAAGCAAAGCACATGCTGGCAGCCACCGTCACGGCAAACAGGAAGGGAACAGGGCTTACCCCCATCTGCAACGCGGCTTGCATGGCGATCGGTGCCATCAACACGGCTGTAACCGTATTACTAATGAACATCGTGAGCAGGGAGGTTGCAAAATAAACGCCTCCCATCAAGGCAAACGGGCCATATACGCCCAATCCGCTCACCAGCTGACTCGATATAATATCCGACACTCCTGTTTTCTGCAAAGCGATGGACATGGGCAGCATGGCTGCAAAGAGGATGATACTTTCCCAATTAATTGTTTTGTAAGCAGACTCTGCGTTCCGGAAACATCCGCCGGCCACCATCATCACCGTAGCCAACAAAACGGCCGTGACCGGAGCAACCGGAATAAAATCAAGTGCCATCATAGCCACCATCAATAACATAATGACGGCAGCAACCGGCGCCTTATAGTCGAGCGTCACACGAGCCGCTTCGGCCTGGGGCTGTCCTAAAACCACCCACTCCTCGGACTCCTGAGTAATACGTGAGATGCTCTCCCACGATCCCTGTACCAGCAACACATCGCCGGAGTGGAGCTTTACGTCTTTTATCTCGTCATTCAACAAATATTCTTTGCGACGGCGCACCCCCAGCACATTGAGTTGATGACGCGAACGGAAGCCAACCTCTTTTATACTGCTATTCAAATGCTTCGAAGTAGGTAACATCAGGATCTCAGCAATCCCTATGTCATAAAAATTCAACTCGCCGGCAAAACGATCGGTTCCCGGATTTGTCAATCCATTCTCTTCGGCAAAACGAATGGCCTGCTCCTGATCGCCCAGCACATACAGCAGATCATCGCCTTTCAACTGTATGTCCCGACCTGCCAGATATTGGTTCACCCGTTTCAACAACCGCGGCTGCCCGGTAGTTTCACGACGCACTTCCAACACTGTCAATCCATACCGGCGATGCACATCCAGCGCCGCTACGTCATTTCCTATCACCGGAGAATCGGAGGCAACGCGCCAACATGTCAGGCTGTCGGTCAACTGATATTCATCGACTAACTGTGAAAGACTTTTCCCTGTGCGTTTACGGCCTGCGTCCCCGTCCTTCTTCGACAAAAGCCACTTCGTGAGCGGCATCAATACAATAATACCCACGATCACACAAAGGATGCCCACGGGCGTAAACGTAAAGAAGTTGAGCGGCGCATACCCCGCTTTCACCAGTTCGTCCTGTATGATCAGGTTAGGGGGTGTTCCGATAAGCGTCATCATACCTCCCATGCTACTGGCAAAAGCCAGCGGCATCAACAGGCGCGAAGGGCTCATGCCGGCCGAACGCGCCATACTCACCACAATAGGGAGCATCAGGGCTACTGTACCGGTATTGCTGACAAAAGCTCCCACCACCGACGTCACAATCATAACCAACAGAAACAGACGGGTTTCGCTGGTTCCTGCATATTTCAGAATACGACCGCTGATGGTTTTAGCCAATCCGGTCTGAAAGATTGCACCTCCTACAATGAACAGTCCAGCCATCATAATCACAACGGGATTAGAAAACCCGGACAAAGCCTCTTCAGGCGTCAGCACTTGAAATAGCAATAAAGAAAGAAGGGCACACAGTGCCACAAAGTCGGAACGCAAACGTCCCGACATAAAACAGATTGCCGCAAAGGCTAACGTCAAAAGAGTTACTGTCATAGAATTTATAGGTAATTAATTTGTCTACTTTTTCATTGTCTCTGAGGGCGAAAAGGCCTTACTCCGTCTCCTCGTACATAGCCGCGATTTCGGCTGCATAGTGATCGTACACCACCGGACGCTTCACTTTCAAGGTATTGGTCAGTTCTCCGCGCGACATGCTAAACGGCTCGGACAACAGTGTAAACCGCTTCACCTGTTCGTAATGTGCAAACTCTTGCTGCAACGTCGCGATACGGTCGTGAATCAAATCATTGATAGCCTGATTGCGGCACAAATCCGCCCGATCCTTAAATGCAATACCGCGTTCCCGCGCATACTGTTCCAATAAATTATATTCCGGTATAACCAACGCCGAAACAAACTTGTGTTTATCGGCCACCACTACCACCTGGTCAATGTAACGGTCAACCACCAACTTCGACTCAATCATCTGAGGCGCGATGTATTTACCATTTGATGTTTTAAAGAGGTCTTTGATGCGATCGGTCAGGAACAGTTCTTCGCCTTGGAAATAACCGGCGTCTCCGGTGTGGAACCATCCGTCTTCGTCAATGGCCTGACGCGTGGCTATCTCTTTCCGGTAATATCCCGGTGTAATGGTCTTGCCCCGCAACAAAATTTCTCCATCGTCCGAAATCTTCACCTCGAGTTTATCAACAATCTGTCCTACCGAACCGATTGTATAGGGTTTACCGGGCAGATCGCACGAAACGGTTGCCGTTGATTCGGTCAAACCATAACCGGCTATCATGTTGATGCCGCAAGCATGGATAAACTCTTCCACCTCACGGGGAATCGCCGCACCTGCCGTCGGGAATATGTTGCCATTCTCCAACCCCAAGGTCTTTTTCAGTACCTTGATAACGGTTTTTTCGAAGAATTTATACCGTAGTTTCAAACCCAATGGGGGAACTAATCCTTTGCTGACAAAGTCCAGATTATAACGCCGTCCGGTAGCCAACGCTTCGCGCATCAGTTTTTGTTGTACCGGACTACTCTGCTCTATTTTTTCCATTACCCCGGCATACACTTTCTCCCAGAAACGGGGTACCGAACTCATACACGTAGGATGCACCTCGTTCAATGACTGGAGCACATCGGCCGGCCGCAGATTGATAGCCAGCTGTGCCCCCTCGGTCAGTCCCAGATAAGACCAGGCCCGTTCGAACACGTGCGTAAACGGCAAGAAGTTCAGGAACACATCCTCCTCGCTTAACGGCAACGGAATGTCATTCACCCTGAACCCTTCGCGGTACATGCCGTGAGTCAGAATCACCCCTTTGCTCTCGCCCGTCGTACCGCTGGTATAAAGGATATTGGCATAGTCCTCGTAGATAGCTTCTTCCGTGCGCTTTGCCACCTCTTCAGCCATAGGATGCCCCTCGCCAAGCGCCAGAAACTCATCAAAATACATGGAGAGGTTGTCTTCCGCATTTTTGGTTATCTGCCGGTCAAACAGTATCAAACGTTCCAAGGTGGGACAGAACGAAAAAGCGCGATAAGCCGTATCGTACTGTTCCTGTTCGCCAACGAACAGGAAACGGACATCCGCATCATTCACCATGTATTTGACCTGTGCCACACTGCTGGTAGCATAGAACGGAATCGTGACCGCACGCACGCCATACGCACCAAAGTCCACAAAGAGGCACTCCGGTTTGTTCTGCGAAAACACCGCCAAATTTTCCTGAACCCCGACTCCCAGTTTCAACAGCACATTGGAAACAACCGTCACCTTATCCGAAAAACTGTTCCACGAAATAGGAATCCATTTACCTATATTATAATCACGATACGAGAGCGCCGTACGCTCTCCGTATTTAGCCGCCTGCGCTGCAATGAGCTTAGACAGATGCACATTTGTTTGCATACTAATTTGATTTTTACCGTAGAGCAAAGATATGGTTTTATTTGCAACGATTAAAATAAAAAGATGCTTTTCTTCCGGAAAGGAACAAAGAATCGTAACTTTGCCGGCAAAACCGATTGTGATGACAAACTACCTGAATGATGCTGTAGACTTATTGAAAGCACTCATCGGAACGCCTTCAATAAGCCGTGAAGAGTCTGAAGCCGCAGACCTGCTCTGTACATTCCTGGCAAACTACCAGTTAGACTACCGCCGGGACGGAAACAATATATGGTGCACCGCACCCCATTTCAACGCCAATCGCCCTACGCTGTTGCTCAATGCCCACATTGACACCGTGAAACCGGCCGCAGGATGGCAACGCCATCCCTACACGGCCACCGAGGAAGACGGCCGCATCTATGGGCTTGGCAGCAACGATGACGGAGGAAGCGTGGTGTGCCTGTTGCAAACTTTCCGCCGGCTTTGCCTGCATCCCCAAAGCTACAACCTGATATTCCTGGCCTCGTGCGAAGAAGAGGTATCGGGCAAAAACGGTGTTGAACGGATATTACCCCAGCTGCCCCCCATCAGTGTAGCCATTGTGGGCGAACCCACCGGCATGCATCCGGCCATTGCCGAAAAGGGACTGATGGTGCTGGACGTTACCGCCCACGGCCAGTCGGGGCACGCCGCCCGCAACGAGGGCATCAATGCCATTTATCGGGCACTGCCCGACATCGAGTGGTTCCGCAACCACCGGTTTGAACGCGTTTCGTCCCTGCTGGGAGCGGTTAAAATGAGTGTCACCGTCATCCAAGCCGGAACACAACACAACGTAGTGCCAGACACCTGTACGTTTACGGTGGACGTGCGCAGTAACGAATGTTACACCAACGAGGAACTCTACAACGAAATATGCCAACATGTTGCATCGGATGTTCATGCGCGTTCGTTCCGCCTCAACTCCTCGCACATCTCGCCCCAACATCCACTCATCCGAAAAGCCGTGGACATGGGACGCCAGCCCTACGGATCGCCCACGCTGAGCGATCAGGCTTTAATGTCGTTCCCCTCGTTCAAGATGGGGCCGGGCGAATCATCCCGCTCACACACGGCAGAGGAATACATCACCCGTGACGAGTTGTCCGAAGCGCTGGAACTTTATTTCGAACTGCTGAACGGGGCTATCATCCCGTCATCCCAATTTTAACGAAACATACTGGGCTTCGTGCCGGAACGTACTGGGCATCTCGTCGTGACGAGATGCCCAGTACGTTTTTCGTCCCACCTGCCCGCCACACATTCCAAACAACAAATAAGTCTGAGATTCAGCCAGCAAAGACAGCCGAAACGCCCTACATTACACCATGACTTTAAATTATTGAACACAAGGTTATCCAAAGAAAAAGCGTACCTTTGCCGGGCAATTTTACAAACAAACATCATGAAATACAATTTCGACGAACTGATAGACCGATCAAACAGTGATTGTGTAAAATACGAGGTGGCCCGCAAAGCCACCGGCCGTACCGATGTGATTCCTTTGTGGGTAGCTGACATGGATTTCCGCACACCTCCTTTTGTACTGAATGCCATCAGCCGCCGGTTGGGACAAGGCATCCTGGGCTATACCACCCCTTGCAAGGGCTACGTGGAAAGCGTTCAGTGGTGGCTGAAACGCCGTTATCAAATGGAAGTTCCTGCAAAATCCATCCACTTCATCCCCGGTATTGTACCCGGTATCAGCTTTGCCGTCAGTTGCTTTACCAACCCCGGCGACCGCATCATGATACAACCGCCGGTATACCATCCGTTCCACCACGTGATAACCGCCAGTGGCCGTGAAAAGGTACTTAACCCCATCATCGAACGTAACGGCCGCTATTGCATGGACTTCGAGGCTATGGAACGCGACCTGCCCGGTTGTAAATTGCTCATTTTGTGCAGTCCGCACAACCCGCGTGGCATTGTATGGCAGCGAAGCGAGCTGGAGCGGGTGGCCGAACTGTGCCACAAGCATCATGTTACGGTTATCTCGGACGAAATTCATGCCGACATGACCTTCGCCGGACACCGGCACATACCTTTTGCCACCATCAACGAAACGGCACGCAACCTGTCCGTCACCTTTATGGCGCCCAGCAAGGCATTTAACATGCCGGGCGTCATCGCATCGCACGCCTTGGTCTACAACCCGGAACTCCGCAATCGTTTTTACACTTATTTGGACGAAAATGACCTGGCTTTCGGCAACAGCTTTGCATACGACTGCGTGAAAGCCTGTTACAGTCCGGAAGGTGAAGAGTGGCTGAACGAGATGCTGCAATACATCGAACAAAACACGGATTATGTACTGACGTTTCTGCAAACTAACTGTCCCCGCATCACTTGTACACGCCCCGAGGCTTCTTTCCTACTGTTCCTGGACAACAGGCAACTGGGCTTCCCTACGCAAAAAGCATTGGTCGATTTCTACATTGACCGGGCAGGACTTTACTTAAACGACGGTACCATGTTCGGAACGGAAGGAACAGGTTTTCTCCGGCTCAACATCGCCACCCCCCGGAGCATACTTGTCCGGGCCATGAACCAACTCAAAAAGGCTTACGACCAAGCCGGCTTTTAATTTATGAAACATACCTTTTCCATTTACAAATCGCACTACAAAGCCACCATTAAATTGGGATGGCCCATCCTTGTCGGCCAACTGGGCGTAATTGTTGTCGGATTTGCCGACACGCTCATGGTGGGCAGATATAACACGGATGCGCTGGCTGCCGCGTCGTTTGTCAACAACATTTTTACGCTCATCTCGCTCCTCATCATGGGGTTCTCGTATGGCCTTACGCCACTCATCAGTGCCCACTACTCACGCGGCGAGCATGCCGAAGCCGGGGTGACATTTAAAAATGCCATCATCTCCAACCTGCTTTACACAGCCCTTCTGCTAATCGTCATGGGTATATTCTACTTCTTTCTGGACCGCATGGGACAAGAAGAGAAACTGCTCCCACTGATGCGGCCTTACTACCTGATAATATGGACTTCAATGCTTTTTGTCGCCCTGTTCAACATTATGAAACAGTTTGCCGACGGAACACTTGATACGGCCAAAGCCATGTGGATTCTGCTAAGCGGAAACGTCATCAACATTGTGGGGAACTACATGCTCATTTACGGTAACCTGGGTGCCCCCGAATTGGGGCTTACCGGAGCAGGATTGAGTACCTGGTTTGCGCGTTTGTGCATGGCGGTACTCTTTGCTGTCATCTTATTACGTTCCAAACGTTACCTTCCCTTCCGGGCCGGTTTCCAAAATGGGAAGATAACCACACAAGAGGTAAAACGCATCAGCCGGCTCTCGCTGCCGGTGTCGCTACAAATGGGTATGGAAACGGGGTCGTTCACCTTCAGCGCCGTCATGGCCGGTTGGATCAGTGCGGTGACACTGGCCAGTTACCAGATCATTGTGACCATCGGGACACTGGGATTCCTTTTCTATTACAGCATCGGTGCCAGTCTGGCCATACGCGTGGGCGGATTCACCGGATTGGGCGACAAAGTTTCCATTCGCCGGGCAGCCTTTGCCGGTTGCCACATCCTGCTAGTATGGGCAGCCGTAGCCTCTGTGCTGTTTTTCTTCTTCGGCCAACCGCTCATCAGCCTGTTTACCAACGATCCAGACGTTATAAAAACCGCCGTAGCGCTGATTCTGCCGCTCATCATGTACCAATTTGCCGACGCTATGCAAATATGCTTTGCAAACGCCCTGCGCGGTATGACAGACGTAGTGGCCATGATGTGGATAGCCTTTGTCAGCTACCTCATCGTAGGCATTCCTACCGGCTACTTCCTTGGCTTCGTCATGGGATGGGGAGAAACGGGTATCTTCCTGGCATTCTCCGTGGGCCTGTTCATGGCTGCCGTATTGTTCTACAAACGTTTTTTACGCATCAGCAAACTATAACTAAACGCACAAACGCGAACCGGACTATAATGCCAGTTCGCGTTTGTATGTTTCAAGCGTAACCTCGTCAAAGCAGCAAAACACCACCTTTTCTATTTCCTCGTGTACCAACAGCGAGCGGCGCACTGTTTCAACGGCTATCGGCGTGGCTTCCTTGACCGGATAACTGTACAGGCCTGTACTGATAGCCGGAAAAGCGATGGAACGGATGCCGTGTTGCACAGCCAGCTCAATGGAGTTGATGTAACAATCGGCCAGGAGTTCGGCCTTATTGTCCTTGGAACTGAAATAAGTGGGTCCTACCGTATGGATAATGTATGATGCCGGCAACTTGAACCCGGGTGTCAATTTGGCTTCTCCAATACGGCAACCGCCCAGTTTCCGACAATAATCCAACAATTCAGGCCCGGCAGCCCGGTGAATTGCTCCATCTACTCCGCCTCCACCCAAGAGTGTTTGATTGGCCGCATTCACAATCGCATCAACCTTTAAGGTTGTAATGTCGCCTAAAAAGAGTTCTATCACCTGTTTCATTGTCATATCTTTAAGGGGTGAATTACGCAAAGATACGAATAGAAACGTAAAAAAAGTTTTTTTTTACAAGTAAATGCGCTATATCTACCTACATATTTAACATCTGACAAATACAGCAAGCCATTAAAAGAAGCGGCAGATCTTTACGGAAAAGACCTGCCGCTTTTTTAATGACATCAATATACCGCCCTGCTGTTTTATCCATCATTTGACAAACAGTGGCGAATCAACAACTTACAGACCCACATAAGCGGCCAACGCCTCGGCACATCTTTCGCCGTCCATCGCAGCCGACACAATTCCACCCGCGTATCCGGCACCTTCGCCACAAGGATACAATCCAGGGGTCTGCACATGTTGCAGGTTCTCCCGATTGCGCAAAATACGGACAGGAGAGGAGGTCCTGCTTTCAACCGCCAGCAACAGAGCGTCGTTTGTAAGGAAGCCACGCTTGCTACGGGCAAACTGCCGGAAGCCATCGGCCAAGCGGTGACTGATAAACTTAGGCAGCCAAAAATGCAAGGGTGAAGAAATCACGCCCGGACTATACGACGTCTCGGGCAGGTCGTAACTTAAACGCCCATTCACGAAGTCGGCCATACGTTGTGCCGGAGCGGTTTGCCTCCGTTGTCCCTGCAACCAGCATTGCTGTTCCAGCGCTTCCTGAAAATGCAACATCGCCAAAGGATGGTCGGGCCGATAGTCTGTATGTGAAGCCGCAAAAGCCTCATCGCCCATTGCTTCTTTCATAAAGGTGGACAACGAAGCCTCCTCTAAGTCCTCCGGATGCATCTCAACAACCAAACCGGCGTTGCTCCACCGCGAACCACGGTTACTGGGACTCATCCCATTCACCACAATTTGGCGAGGTCCACTGGCGGCAGGCACCACAAAGCCACCCGGACACATGCAGAAGCTATACACCCCACGTCCCTCAACCTGGGTCACGACACTATATTCTGCGGCCGGCAAATAGTTGCCGCGCCCCTTCGAACTGTGATATTGGATACAGTCTATCAAATGAGCCGGATGCTCGAGTCTGGTTCCCACAGCCAGCCCCTTGGCCTCAACGGCAAGCCCATCCGCATGCAACCAGCGATAGACGTCGCGTGCCGAATGACCCGTAGCCAACAATACCGGCCCGAGAAATTCTTGTCCTGCTGCCGTCCGAACGCCTTGAACACCTTGTTCATTGCGCAATAAGCCATCCACACGCGTTTCAAAATGCACCTCCCCGCCACAAGCACGGATCGTCTCACGCATCGACTCGATGACACGTGGCAAACGGTCTGTTCCTATATGCGGATGCGCATCGGCCAAGATAGACGTAGAAGCACCATGCTGGCAAAAGACGCGCAAAATCTTCTCCACATCGCCACGCTTCTTGCTACGCGTGAACAACTTCCCATCTGAATAAGCACCCGCTCCCCCTTCGCCGAAAGAGTAATTGCTCTCCGGATCAACCCTGTGTTCGCGTGAGATACGCGCCACATCCACTCGTCTGCTATGCACATCCTTACCACGCTCAAGCACCACCGGACATATACCCAGCTCAATCAGCCTCAACGCAGCAAACAGTCCTCCCGGCCCGGCCCCTACGACGATTGCCTTAAGCTTACCGGTCACATCGCGATATACCACCGGGTCGTACCACTCGGCAGGCGGCTCTTCACGCACAAAGACACGCACCGTCAGGTTGACCACGATCGTTCGTTGGCGCGCGTCAATACTCCGACGCAACACCTGCACGGCACGAATCGTTCTCCGGTCAATATTTTCCTCGCGGGCGATATAAAGCGCCAATGCATCGTCGGATGCCGCTACTGCAGGAAGCACCCGCAAATTCAGTTCTTTTATCATATTTTGTTTATCCGAATAAAGCACGCAAAGCCTCTTCGACCTTACGCACCGGTATCAATTCTATTTGTAATTTAGAGCTATCGAAGCCTTTCAGGTTATGTTCCGGAACAATTATCCTGCTAAAACCTAACTTCTCGGCCTCTGCCACACGCTGAGCGATTCGCACAACCGGACGAATCTCACCGCTCAGTCCCACCTCACCAGCCATACAGACGTTACGTTCTATCCCCGTATCGACATTGCTCGACAGCACCGCCGCTATCACCGAAAGGTCTATTGCCGGATCAGTCACGCGTAAGCCTCCGGCAATATTCAGGAAGACATCCTTCTGTGCCAAACGGAAACCGACCCGCTTCTCCAACACCGCCAACAGCATATTGAGCCTCCGCAAATCAAACCCCGTAGACGAACGTTGGGGCGTGCCATAAGCGGCTGTACTGACCAACGCCTGTGTCTCGATCAGAAAAGGACGGACTCCTTCAATAGCCGAAGCAATTGCCACACCGCTCAACCCCTCGACTTCTTCGGTCAACAACAGTTCAGAAGGATTATGCACCGGACGCAGACCATCCCCGCGCATCTCATAGATACCCAGCTCCGAGGTACTTCCGAAACGGTTCTTGATACTACGCAAAATGCGATACAAGTAATGGCGGTCGCCTTCAAACTGCAATACAGCGTCTACAATGTGTTCCAGTACCTTCGGGCCGGCCAGCGTACCTTCCTTATTAATATGTCCGATAAGCAACACCGGCACACCACATTCTTTGGCATACTTCAGAATGGCCGTTGCACACTCACGCACCTGCGTCACACTACCGGGAGAACTTTCTGCCATGTCGGTAGAAATGGTCTGGATAGAATCTATCACGACCAAATCGGGCTTGGTGTTTCGAATATGGGTGAAGATCTGTTCCAGCGAGGTCTCACATATAATCAGACAATCGCTACCTCCCTGCGGGCACAAGCGGTCTGCTCGCAATTTCAACTGTGTCTCGCTCTCCTCGCCACTTACATAAAGGATCTTCCGCTCGGTCATCTGCATCACCGTCTGCAAGACAAGCGTCGACTTCCCGATTCCCGGCTCCCCCCCCAACAGCACCAACGAACCCGGAACCAAACCTCCTCCAAGTACCCTGTTCAGCTCCACATCGTGCATGTCGTAACGCGACTCCTCCACAGCCTTAATGGCAGACAAAGGGACAGGCGCAGGCCTCCCCCCTTTATCACTGTCCATAAAAGCCGGTCGGCGGTTTGAGGATGATGCCGGGCGAACAGTCAGCTCTTTCATCGTGTTCCACTGGCCACAAGCCGGACATTTTCCCACCCATTTTGAATCTCCTTGCCCGCATTCGCTACAAACATATACGGTTTTTTCTTTTGCCATAGTTCTACAAAGATACGCATTTTTCCGTTTCCGCCTCAACCCTATTCCATGTTTTGCAATCCCGTCATTACAAAACGACGTATATTGTTCCCTGCAGCCGGGAAAATGCCACTATTCAGAGACATTCACCTAGCAAAAGTATGATCACCGCCGTTTTATCTTATTCTTTTTCGTACCTTTGCACTCGCATTGGAGAACAGATATTCTCTTTCCTTTTAAATACTTTTCATATGAGTTTCAACCTTCCAAAAAGTGAAAAAAAGCGTGTTGTTGTTGTAGGCGGAGGCTTTGGCGGCCTTCGGTTGGTCAATAAGCTAAAAAACAAAGGATTCCAGGTTGTACTGGTTGACAAGAACAACTATCATCAATTTCCACCGCTGATCTACCAAATCGCCTCGGCGGGTATTGAACCTAGTTCTATTTCGTTTCCATTCCGCAAACTCATCCAACGCCGCAAGAACTGCTATTTCCGAATGGCTGAAGTGCGTTCCATCTTCCCGGAACACAACATGATCCAGACCTCCATCGGCAAAGTGAAGTACGACTATCTGGTGTTTGCTGCCGGGACCACGACAAACTTTTTCGGAAACAAGCACATTGAGGAAGAGGCTATGCCTATGAAGAATGTATCGGAAGCCATGGGACTGCGAAATGCCCTACTGGCCAACTTCGAACGTGCACTTACTTGCGCAACCGAACAAGAACGGCAAGAATTATTGAATATCGTTATCGTTGGCGGTGGTGCTACCGGTGTTGAAATTGCGGGTGCACTGTCCGAGATGAAAAAATTCATTCTTCCCAAAGACTACCCCGATATGCCGAGCAGCCTGATGCACATCTATCTGATAGAAGCCGGTAACCGACTGCTAGCAGGAATGTCGCCCGAATCATCTGAGAAGGTAGAACAATACCTTCGCGAAATGGGTGTAAACATCCTACTTAACAAGAAAGTGACCGACTACCAAGACCACCGGGTGCTCCTCGAAGACGGAAGCAGCATTGCTACCCGTACTTTCATCTGGGTGAGCGGTGTCGCAGCCCAGCCGGTAGGCAACATGCCCGCCGAAACACTGGGACGTGGAGGACGTATCAAAGTGGACGAATTCAATCGTGTACAAGGGATGGATAATGTATTTTCTATCGGTGACCAGTGCCTTCAGACCAGTGACAAGAACTACCCCTACGGCCATCCGCAACTGGCGCAAGTAGCTATTCAGCAGGGCGATTTGCTGGCCAAGAACCTGATCCGCATGGAGAAAGGAAAAGCACCAAAACCCTTCAGTTACCGCAACCTGGGTTCTATGGCCACTGTAGGCCGTAACCGCGCCGTTGCCGAATTCAGCAAAATGAAGATGGGCGGCTTCATTGCCTGGGTCATGTGGCTAGTTGTCCATCTGCGCTCCATCCTAGGTGTGCGCAACAAGGCCGTTGTGTTGTTCAACTGGATTTGGGACTATTGCTTCTACAGCCAGTCACTGCGTATGATTATCTACGCTAAAAAGGCGAAAGAGGGCATCGAACGCGAAGCACTGTTGGCCTCTACACACTGGGGAAAAGACCTGTTGGGCGAAGAAGCCGACGAACCACAAAAAAAATAGGATGCACACCAATCATCCACACATACAGCAACCGCCCCGTATTGCCATTATCGATGCCAACACATTGACGGGATTGGGACTAGCCGGACTCATAGAGCGGATTTTCCCGGTTGCAGAAGTCACCATCTTCTCCTGTTATGCAGCCATGCAAGAAGCAGGAGAAGATATTTATTTTCATTACTTTGTAAGTTTACGGACACTGCTTGAAGCACCCGACTTCTTCGGGAAGCATCGCCACCGCACCATTGTCGTTACTCAAGGAGACACCACCCTGTTACCGGCCGGTTACCACCTGCTTGATGCCTCTCTGCCCGAAGAGCAGTTGGTCAAAGCGTTTTTGAAGTTAGAGCAACATGCACACGGAGACGGTAAACACCTGCCCCAAAACATCCAGCAAGCCGTCGTTGACCACCGCCACACCTCACCGCAGCTCACCCCGCGCGAAGCCGATGTGTTGCGCGAAATTGTCCGGGGATACATCAACAAAGAGATCGCCGACCATCTGCACATCAGTCTGACAACCGTCATCTCACACCGTAAGAACCTGATCGACAAACTGGGCATCCGGACTGTTTCGGGCCTGACCATCTATGCCGTCATGCACGGGCTTGTCCGCGCCGAAGAAATCTGACCCATCCGCACCATTCCCCGCAAGGCCCCCTGGCCTATTTTATGTTTCCACTTGTTTTACGACATTACAAATATCCTCATAAATAAGGATTGCCGTAACCATTGTCTGTTTTTACCTTTGCAGCCGTAAAACAAAACCATTTATGTTGAAAAAACTAGCGACTGTCCTCTGTTGTTTCACCGCACTGCCCGCAATAGCCGACATCACCCAACCCGCCGACACGGCACGCGTTATTGACCTGGAAGAAGCGGTCATTGTTGTATCCCCCAAAGAGACCTCCAAACTACGCCAACAACCATTAGCCGTCTCATTGCTCTCGGGCAAGGAACTCGAAAACCGTGGCATCCACACCCTCAAACAGGTAACCGGACACGTCCCCAACTTTTTCATTCCCGACTACGGCTCCAAGCTGACCTCAGCCGTCTACATCCGTGGTATTGGCTCGCGCATGAACACACCGTCCGTAGGCCTTTACGTGGACAACATTCCCTTTATCAACCAAAGTGCGTTCGACTTCAACTTCCAGGACATTGACCGTATTGACGTACTGCGAGGCCCGCAGGGCACACTGTACGGTCGCAACACCATGGGCGGACTGCTACGCGTCTACACCCGCGACCCCCTGCGCTACCAAGGCACAGAGATACAACTAGGCGGGAATACCCGCAACGGCGGACGCAAGATGGCTGTTTCAACGTATCAGAAAATCGGTAATCTAGGTCTCTCGCTAAGTGGTTTTTACGAGGGGAACGACGGGTTCTTCAAGAACGACTCCACCGGCCGGCGTGTAGACGGTATCGAGTCGGGAGGCGGAAGACTACGCCTTGCATACCGTGCCAACGAACGTCTGCGCATCGACCTCGGTACCAGTTTTGAATATCACGACCAGGGCGGGTACCCCTATCGTTATACCGGCGCTGGACAGGGGAGCGAAGAGCAATACCCTACGCTGATCCATGACATCACGGCCAACCGCAACAGCGGTTACCGACGTGCGCTGCTCAACACCGGGCTGTCGGTCACTTACGAAGCACCCCGCTACACGTTTTCATCCGTCACCGGTTACCAGTTCCTTGACGACCGCATGACGCTCGACCAAGACTTTATCCATGCCGACATCTACACCCTCACGCAACAGCAGCGGATACACACTTACTCGCAAGAGTTCACCGTAAAAAGTCCTAACAAGCGCCGTTGGGAATGGACAACAGGTGTCTTTGCCGCCCACCAGCGTCTGCAAACCCTGGCACCTGTCACCTTTTACGGTGACGGCATAAACATGCTGACCCAACAGATTGC
>CABSGW010000001.1 GCA_902477365.1 uncultured Prevotellaceae bacterium | reverse complement strand
TGTCGATGTGGCTGCGTTCGGAAAACCAGTGTTTCAACTCGGTGGTGGCGCGTCCGGATATAGGTACCAGCCGTTCTTTGTTTCCTTTGCCCCTGACACGAATGAATCCTTCGTCCAGGTATAGATCGGACAATTGCAGGTCGCGGGCTTCGCTCACGCGCAAGCCGCAGCTGTATAATACCTCGAGTAAGGCGCGATTCCGATAACCTAGGGGCGAGTCCATGGGAAAGGACGAGATGAGCGCGTCGATTTCGTCAACCGAAAGGACTGCAGGCAGTTTCCGGCCGATTTTAGGTGAAGATATCAGTTCCGTGGGGTTGGTCTCGCACATGCCTTCTTCTACCAAGAAGCGGTAGAAAGAACGTACTCCCGAGAGAATGCGCGCCTGGGAACGGGTGGATATGCCCGTATCGTGCACGGTGGCGATGAAGCGGTGCAGGTGTTCGGAACTGACAAGATGAGGGGCGACTCCCTCATTGTCGAGGAATGACAACAACTTGTTCAGGTCGTCCATGTAGGCTCTGACCGTCAGTTCGGAGAGGCCCTTTTCCAGTCTTAAGTGACGCCGGTAACTATCTGTAAGTTGGTTGCTGGCTGTTTGTTTCTTCATATAAAAAAGTAGTGTTTGTTACCAACCGTTCAGGTGCACATATTCAGGGTTGTACTTGTCTTTCGGTTGTTCGTCACCGTTCGGATACCCGATGGGTACCAGGCTGACAGGGATGATATGGGGTGGGAGTGACAGAAAACGACTGACGGCCGCAATGCGATCACGGTAGGGGTACACACCGGTCCATACGGCACCCAGCCCCATTGCTTCGGCGGCCAACAGCAGGCTTTGTGTAGCTGCCGCTCCGTCCAGCATCCACGAGGTGGTTTCCTGTCCCTGAGCGTTGGTGGCCAGTGTGTCGGCACAAATGGCAATGGCCGACCCGGCCTGTGCCAGCATGTCGGCAGTGGGTAGGTTGTTACGCAGCGAATCGAGCAATGAACGGTTGTTGATCAGGATGAAACGCCAGGGCTGGATGTTGCGGGACGACGGTGCGGCCATGGCGGCACGCGTCAGGGTGTCCATCTGGGCCCGGCTTATGGGGCGGTCGCTGAAGTGGCGTACACTTTTGCGCGAAAAAATCGTATGAAGTGTGGCTTCGGTCACCGATGCCGGTGTGGACTCGTTGCCGGTTAACTGTAACTTGACCAGGCATACCAGCAGGGCGATGAGCAGGATCGGGCTTAACCATTTGAATTTGTCCATAATTGTTCTTGTTTGGTTGTTTAACGGATGAAGGTATCTCGGCCGGAAGATGGCGGGGATACGGAGATGTCGGGTACAAAGATACAAATAAGATTCCAGATAGTTATGCTTTGGTTTTTCCGTGCGCTCGATAGTGGCGCAACTACAGAAGGAAGTTTGGAAACGGGGCGGGGCTTGAAAGTTTGCAAAAGAGGCTTTTCATCGTCAATGGGTTTATAGCGAGTTGGTTGCAACTATCTTAACGAACACTCCCTCTCTTTCACTTTTTATGAGTATCTTTGTGCGGTAAAAGCAGGAATCTACGAACATTATTCAGCATATCAAGTATGAAGATCCAAATTATCAATGGCCCGAATCTAAATCTTTTGGGCAAGCGCGAGCCTGGCGTTTATGGGAATGCCTCGTTTGAGGAGTGTCTGGATGCGTTGCGAAAGCGTTATCCGGAAGTGACGTTGGATTATTACCAGAGTAACGTAGAGGGCTTTTTGATTGACAAACTGCATGAAGTGGGGTTCGAGGCTGACGGCATTGTGCTGAATGCCGGGGCCTATACGCACACCTCGGTAGCGTTGCAGGATGCCATACGTGCCATAACCGCGCCGGTCATAGAGGTGCACATTTCGAATGTACATCGGCGGGAAACCTTTCGTCATCAGTCGCTTATATCGTGTGCCTGTGTGGGGGTAATCTGTGGCTTTGGCATGAATTCGTACAGGCTGGCTGTTGAGGCTTTGCTGGACGGAGCAGGAAAATAAGTAAAAGAAAGTTCATAAGATAAGATGTATAAACAAACGAAAATAGTCGCAACCGTATCGGATGCGCGGTGTGATGTAGACTTTATACGGCAGTTGTACGAGGCCGGAATGAATGTGGTACGCCTGAACACAGCCCATCAGGGGCCCGAAGGAATGCAGCGGGTGATTGAAAATGTGCGGAAAGTGTCGGACGATTTGGCCGTATTGGTGGATACCAAAGGGCCGGAGGTACGTACCACTCGGCTGGAGGGTGATCCGATTCGTTTTACCGAAGGCATGAAGGTGCGTATGGTTGGCGATCCGGATCGTTTGACAACGGCTGAGTGTATCGCCGTATCGTATCCGGAGTTTGTGCAGGATGTGCCGGTAGGGTCGCATGTGCTGATAGATGATGGCGCGCTGGGGCTGACCGTAGTGTCTCAGGGTGACGGATTCTTGGAGTGCGTGATTGAGAACAATGCCGAATTGGGATCGCGCAAGAGCGTGAATGTACCGGGAGTACACATTAATCTGCCGGCACTGACCGAGCGTGACCGGTCTAATATTCAGTTTGCCATTGGAATGGATGTTGCCTTTATAGCCCACTCGTTTGTGCGTAGCAAAGAGGACGTGATGGAGGTGCGCAAACTGATTGAGGCATACGACAGCGACATTCGCATCATTGCCAAAATTGAGAATCAGGAAGGTGTGGACAATATTGACGAGATATTGGAAGCGGCAGACGGCGTAATGGTGGCTCGTGGCGACCTGGGTATCGAGGTGCCTCAGGAGAAAGTGCCCGGTATTCAGCGTAGCCTGGTACGTAAGGCTATTTTGTGGCATAAACCGGTGATTGTGGCTACGCAAATGTTACAGAGCATGATTGAAAATCCGCGTCCCACACGTACCGAGGTGACAGATATAGCCAATGCCGTTTATATGCGCACCGATGCGCTGATGTTGAGCGGAGAGACGGCTTATGGGGCTTATCCGGTGGAAGCCGTGCGCACGATGGCGACCATTGCCCATCAGGCCGAGCGCGATGAGTTTACCCGTTATGAAATAGATATACCGCTTTCGGACAATCCGGACGAGACGGAGTTTTTTGCCAAAGAAGCCGTTATGGCCACGCACACCATGAACCTGCGTGCCATCATTACGGACAGTTATACCGGACGTACAGCGCGCTATGTGTCATCGTTCCGCGGCAAACGCCCTGTGTTGGCTGTGTGTTATAAGGCAAAGACCAAACGGCATCTGGCACTCTCTTATGGTGTGGAGGCATTGCATCAGCCCATTCCCAGTACGGGACATGCGTTTCTGTTGGCAGCGTTGCGTAAGCTGCTGGACGAGGGTGTGCTTTGTCTGGAAGACAGAATAGCTTATCTGGGAAGTCAGCGCAAGGAACAGCGGACGTCGTTCATGGAAATGAACAGTGTGAAAAACCTGCTTGATCCAACCAATTCAAAGCCTGGAAACTAGACAATGACCGAGACGGAAGCGCTGGACGCTTACATTGTGAAGCACATTACGCCCGAGCACGACTACCTGTACCGCTTGTACCGGCAGACGAATATCAGTCTGTTGCGGCCGCGAATGGCTTCGGGGCATCTGCAGGGGGAGTTGCTGAAGATGTTGGTAACGATGGTGCGGCCCAGCTGGATACTCGAAATAGGGACGTACACGGGTTATTCGGCCATGGCAATGGCCGCCGGGTTGGAAGAAGGGGGACGCATCCTGACATTTGAGATAAATGATGAGCAAGAGGAGTTTACGCGTCCCTGGATAGAAAACTCTCCGTGGGCCGATCGTATAGAGTTCCGTATAGGAGATGTGTTGGACGAGTTGCCGCGTTTGTTGCAAGAGCGGGACATCACATTTGATATGGCCTTTATAGATGGCGACAAGCGTCAGTATGTGGCTTATTATGAGCTGGTTCTGGGTTGTTTGCGTCCTGGTGGTTACATATTGGCCGACAATACGTTGTGGGACGGTCATGTCATAGATGCTGCTTACGACCGGGATGCGCAGACGTTGGGTATTCGTCGTTTTAACGACTATGTGGCGGCTGACGAGCGGGTGGAAAAAGTGATTCTTCCGTTGCGGGACGGTTTGACGCTGATCAGAAAACGGTAAATCCTGTATGCGACATCTTATTTTTTTATGTACATTTGCTAAGTAAAAACCAATAGCATCAAGATAGATATGGAAACAACTCGTCAACAAAAAATAGCCAGACTCATCCAAAAGGAACTGAGTGATATTTTCCAAAAACAAACGGCAGCCATGCACGGGGTGTTGGTGTCGGTCAGCGCATGCCGCATTAGTCCGGACATGAGCATTTGTCGCGCTTACTTGAGCGTTTTCCCTTCGGAGAAAAGTGCGGAAATTGTAAAAAACATCAACGAAAACGCCAAGTCCGTGCGCTTTGAGTTGGGAACGCGTGTGCGCCATCAACTGCGTATTATTCCCGAATTGAAGTTCTTTGTGGACGATTCGCTGGACTATATTGAACATATTGATGAATTGCTGACGAAATAAGCAGGACGGCACGGTTGTGAATTTTCCTTTTTACATAGCGCGCAGGTATCTTTTTTCAAAGAAAAGCCATCACGCAATCAATATCATTTCTGCCATAGCTACCGGAGGTATTGCTTTGGCTACGGTGGCATTGGTGTGTACGTTGTCGGTGTTTAATGGGTTTCACGATTTGGTGGCTACGCTTTTCACCTCGTTTGACCCCGAGCTGAAAATAACACTGGCCATAGGAAAGGTGGCGCCAGCCGATGATCCGTTGCTGCAAAAAGCGCGGACGCATCGTGATGTGGCGGTTTTTTCGGAATGCCTGGAAGATAATGCGTTGTTGCGTTATAACGGGCGGCAGGCCATGGTGACGCTGAAGGGAGTTGACGAACACTATGCGGCTTGTACCGACATACGTAGTCGCCTGTATGGGAATCCAGAATTTACGCTCCAGGCCGATGTGTTGCAATATGCCGTTCCGGGTATCCAGTTGGCTGCCAACTTGGGATTGGGCGCTGATTTTACATCGGTGTTGGAAGTGTATGCGCCACGTCCGGGCGAACGCATCAATCCGGCCAATCCGGCTGAGGGGTTCAATAGTGACGGACTGTATTCGGCCGGATCGGTGTTCGTAATCAATCAGCGGAAGTACGATGCGAACTATGTACTTACTTCCATTGGATTTGTACGTAGCCTGTTTGAACAGCAAGGTATGCTCTCGTCGTTGGAGTTGAAGTTGAAACCGGGCGCCAATACGGAGGGTGTGAAACGGGATTTGCGCAAATTGCTGGGAGATAAATATGTGGTGCGCGACCGCTATGAGCAGCAGGAAGATGTGTTCCGGATTATGGAGGTGGAAAAAGCGATTGCCTACTTGTTCCTGACGTTTATTTTGGTGGTGGCCTGTTTCAATATTATCGGTTCGTTATCGATGTTGATTATAGACAAACGTGAGGATGTGGGGACGTTGCGTAATTTGGGTGCAACGGATGGGCAGATAACGCGTATCTTCCTGTTTGAGGGAAGGTTGATATCCACATTAGGTGCTGTGATTGGCATTGCCTTGGGACTGGGACTCTGTTATTTGCAGCAAACCTATGGACTGTTGAGGCTGGGCGATTCGGCCGGAAACTTCATTGTCGATGCTTATCCGGTAAGCGTGCATCTGGTAGATGTCCTGTTGATATTTGTGACGGTGATAGCCGTTGGTTATCTCTCTGTTTGGTATCCGGTTCGTTATTTGAGCCGCAAATTGTTGGATTGAGCTTGTGCGAAAACAATTAAAATCATTACCTTTGCAGGTGGACAAATCGAGTCCCTGTAGTTCAATGGATAGAACAACAGTTTCCTAAACTGTTGATCCGGGTTCGATTCCCGGCGGGGATACTTTTACGTGACGTGTTACTTGAATGGAGAATCCAGGTAGGTGTTCAAAATTGTTTACTCGTTAATATCAGCAATATGACAAAACGAATCTCATTTATTATCCTGTTGATGGGCGTGTGCTTGTTGTTCCCTTTGAGCGGAACTGCACAATACAAGTATGGTTTCCTAAGCTATAAACAAGTGTTCCAGGCCATGCCGGAATATACGCAGGCACAAACTGCCATGAAAGAGTTGCAGGCTAAGTATGAGGCTGAGGCAAAACATAATGAAGAAGGTTTTCATCGGATGTTTGCCGATTATTTGCAGGGACAGAAGGATTTCCCGTTGAATATCATGCTGAAGCGGCAAAAAGAGCTGCAGGAGGCGATGGAGAAAGGCATTGCTTTTCGGAATGAGGCACAAAAATTGCTGGAACAGGCCGAAAAGGAATTGTATGCTCCGGTTTATTCGAAGTTGGACAGTGCCATCAGAATGGTGGGCCTGGAAAAAGGGTACGAGTTTATTATGAATACAGACGACCGTACATTTCCCTTTATACATCAGGGTTGTGGTGAGGATATTACGGTACAGGTTAAGGCTGCATTGCTTACGATAAAAGAGGAATAATGCTACCATCCGGTGCAGGACCTATCGGCGTTTTTGATTCCGGTTACGGCGGACTGACTATTTTAAGTTGTATACGGGATCGTATGCCTGACTACGATTTTTTGTATTTGGGCGATAATGCACGTGCGCCCTATGGTACACATTCTTTTGAGGTTGTTTACGAATTTACGTTACAGGCTGTAGAGGCACTTTTTGCGCGTGGTTGTCATTTGGTGATTCTGGCGTGTAATACGGCTTCGGCTAAAGCGCTTCGTACCATACAACAGTGCGATTTACAACGGTTGGATGCCGACCGGCGTGTGTTGGGAGTGATACGTCCTACTGTCGAGGCTATAGGTGCATTGACTCAAAGTAGGCATGTGGGAGTATTGGCTACGGCAGGTACCATTCAGTCGGAGTCGTACACGATGGAGATAGCGAAGTTGTTTCCGGATGTTGTGGTGAGTGGTGAGCCGTGCCCGATGTGGGTTCCTTTGGTTGAGTATAATGAATTTGACTCTCCGGGAGCTGATTATTTTATAGAGAAACGTATCAGGAACATCTTGCAACGTGATCCGCTGATTGATACACTTATTTTAGGTTGCACGCATTACCCGTTATTGCTGGATAAGATTAGACAATATACGCCGGAGCATGTGCGTTTGGTTCCACAAGGCGATCATGTGGCTTTGGCATTGAAAGATTATTTATTTCGTCACAAGCCGTTGGATGAGCTTTGTACAAAAGGAGGGACGTGCCGCTTCCTAACAACGGAATCGGCTGAGAAGTTCGCCGAATCTGCTTCTTTGTTTTTGCATGAGTCGGTTGTTGCCGAACGAATTGTACTTTGAGCTGATTCCTTGCATAAAACGAATGCTAGACCGTTGTTTAAATATTCGTTTCGTGAGGTTAAAAGAAAAGATAAGCCGTTGTGTGTGCGCGGAAAGAATTATCTTTGTTTAGATTCAAACTAATAGAAGTAGAACAATGAAAAAGTGTGTATGGGTCGTTGCAGCCCTGGCTCTGGTATTAGGAGCGTGCAATTCAAAAACGAACAGCGGTACGGCTGACGGTACCGCACAAGACAGTGTGAACGCAGAACCGGAATGGGTCGGTATTTATGAGGGCACATTGCCTGCAGCTGACTGTCCGGGAATCCGTGTTGTATTGAGCCTGAACAGTGACAGTACGTTTATGGCGAAACAGGTATATATAGACCGTGACTCGTTTATGGTGGAAGGTACATTGGCTTGGGAGAATGAGTTGTTGACAGCCATTGATGACAGGCAGGATACAACCTTTTATCGCTTGGAAGAAGGGCAGCTAAGGCAATTGGATCGCCAAGGAGAACCTGTTGTAGGCGAGTTGGCTGAAATGTATGTACTGAAAAAGAAGTAAGCGCATTGACAAATCATAAAAAACGGTTTCCTTTCTTCACAAGGAAACCGTTTTTTATGAGTGAAAAGAAGTTGCTTCAAAACATGTAAGCCACTTGTACTTGCCAAGAATTACTCTTGAAACTGTTTTCATAAGGACGTTCAAACTCACCAAATTTGCTCAAAGCAATGTTATAGTTGATACCGGCTTGTAAATGTCCGAGCAGTTTGACACCGGCACCTACGTTCCAAGTGGTATTTGACTCTTTCAGCTTGACGCTTCCCCATGATTTATTACTGATGTTGTAACCAAATTGAGGTCCGGTTGCAATGTAAACCCCCAATAAAGAACCCAGTCCGATGTTGTATTTCAGGTTGATAGGGATTTCAAGAGATTGTAATGTTTTTGATCTGGAATAGTTGTCACCTCCTTCATTCACTTCTGCGTTCATACGGCGTGTCATGTATTGTACGGAAGCATCTACGCCAAGGCCGATGATAGGGAGCGTGAATTCTACTTTCGGACCGATGTACCAGCCAAAACGATTGTCGGAATCAAGGCCTTTGGATTTATCGAATGATAAGGTTGTGAGGTTAAGACCACCTACAATACCATATTTGAATTGGGCCAAAGCGGGAGTGCTCCATGCCATGGCAAAGATGAGTGTTAGTGTTACTAAAATCTTTTTCATATAGTTACATGTTTAATAATTGAACGCGGCAAAGATAGAAATAAAAAATGAGATGGGAATGGAACAGTGTAAGAAAGCTGTTGTGGCCTAAAACGCTATAAGCCGATATATATGTCTTTCGTTTTGCTAGGACCTATATATCGGCTTATGGAACAAGGGGATTGTTAATGGCGTTGACGGCGTACTGAAACGCGTGGTGTGGCAGGTCCTGCCGGACTACTCTTGCTTCGTTTTTCTTTATCAACCTTAGACTCGGAAGCAGTTCTGCGACGTGAAGAGGTAGAGCGTCGGCTGGATACTTTTTCTTCTTTGACTTTCTTTACAACGGTTTTGGTACTGTCGCTCAGTGTGTCGGTTACTAACGAGTCACGTCCCCAGATGTGACGTTCGAAGGTGGACAGTTCCGCTTCAATTCTTTTCTCTTCTTTTTTCAGGGCGCTGTCGGTAGGACAATAGTTGGCAAGTACTTTACCTTGCAGGTTATTGGTTTTGTAGATAGCTCCTTCGTAGCGGTTCATAGTGAAGTAGTCATCGGCCGATAGCGTAGCTGCATTGTTGAGGTTGCTACCCATCAGGGGCAATTTGGCTAAGAAAGAACTAATGTCATCGTACTTTACCCAAAACATCGGGTAAGAAGTTGCGCCGCTTCCGAACTCGTCAGTTCGTTTCAGAACGGGGCAGAGCGCAGTTACTTTGGTGTGGTAGGTAGCTGTACGTTGGTCGAAGTAGGCACTTTCTTTGATGTAGTATGCTAGTACTTCAGCCGAAGGCAAGTCATTGTCGTTTACACGTATCTTTCCGTCCTTGGATTCATAAAAGATCTGGTATCTGTCCATCAGGTCTTTACCCTTTACGCGGTTGGCTTCGGCAAAGTTCTCATTTCCGTCTAATCGGTAGTCGTAGGCATTGATTTGTCCACGTAGAATCAATTTGAACAGATACGTAAATAAATTCATACGGTCTCCATCGGGTTCTTGTGGGTAATAAAGCGCGGCGTTGGCATCTTTTGTAAGATCGAGTGAGCGGTAGATGTCACGTCGCCACACCACATCGGCCGGCATGGGAGCTTGTGTAGGAAACTCCAACTGGGCGCGTTCAGAAGGTGCCGGAATGGCATTTTCCTGCTCCTTGGCAGCTTGTTGCTGCGCTTGCCGTCGGGCTGGTGGCTGGGCCACTGCGGGAATCGTCAGGCAGAAAGTGAGTAGAGCGATACCGAAACGTTTCATATGTTTGTTCTTTTAGTTGCTTGTTTATTTTACGATGACTTCAAGGGCGTAGGGCAAAGTACGTTCCGTACCGTCCGGTCCGACAGCCCGCACGCGCGAGATATTAAAACGGCGTCCTCGGTTGAGGCGTCTGAATATCTCCTTTTGCCGTTCGGTGAATTGGGCGCTGTTGGATACTTCGGGAACAGCATTACCCATGTTATCAAAGAATACAGTTTCAAAGCCGATGACGCGAAATTGGATGTTCAGTAAACCGTCGTCAATAGCTGCACCGATGCCTTCAGTACCTAATAGTTGTGCTTTCGAGATGGAACGACCTCCTCCACGATATTGGGCGGCATTACCTTTTTCGTCTGTATAGGCGATATAGGCGGTGGGATCGGGCAAGGCACGTACATGGAATGTAAATTTGCCCATTTCCTGAGAACGTCCGTTTTGGGTGGATAAGATGGTGAATACGGCATCTTTGCCAACAGCAGAGGGGCGGGCTATGTATTTGCCGTTTCCTTCGGGTTGTAACGTACCTCCACTCATGTTGACAACAATCTTATTTGAGGGGACACCGGGTACCGATACACTCATTGGGTTATTGTATCCGGCGTATAGTACATTCATAAGATCGGCAGACACAGTTGCGGTAGGAGCTACAACGCTGTATTTTTGTGTAAACTCACGCCGTACCAGTTCGCCTGCACCATTACGCATCTCAATGTGTCCGTTGAGCGAAAAGTCTCCGGTTCTGTTGCAGATAGTTTCATAAAGTCCTCCCTGGGTATTAACGGCTTTTTCACCGATATAAATGGTCGGGCGCTGGGTCGTATCTACTGCGGCCATGATGATGCGGGCACTGAATTTACTGCCTTGCACCACCGTCTGTGCGTTGGGTATTACAAAAGCGTTGAGTTGATTTACGCGAATATCTTTCACGTCTATATTAGACACCAATGTATGCAACACCTCTCCTTCGGCATACCGGACGTCACTTTGCAATTTGGTAAGAAGGGTTACAGCTGCGGCAACAGGCATGTCTTCAAACATGTATTCCTGCCAATTACGGCTTAGCATGGCATCCTTGTTGGGTACAGCGGTGCTAAGGTTGCTACGAATGATAGATTGCTGTACGGAGTCGGGTACAAGTTGCAATATTTGGTTACGGTAAGAGTTGATGGCATTGTAGAGTTCCGCTCCTCGTCCTGTACCTGGAGCTAACATTACTGATGTGGCAGCCTCTAAATCATCTTTATGCCGAATGTTTTTGACATCACCTTTTGAGCCGTCCGATTTCTTCACAATAGCTATTTTGAGCTCGTCGGCCAAATTGTAGAGTGAGTCGGATATGCGTTTTACGTAACGTGCCTTATCGAACCATTCCTTTACTTTTACCGGATTGGACCTGAATTGCTCATCAAAGTTATCGTAAAGTGTCTGGTTTTCCTTCGCAGAGTTGGCCGTAGTGCGGTTCAGGCTTTCTTCTACTAAAGAAAAGCCATTGAGTACGTCTGAGGACACATTAAGGGCTAACATGGCCATCAGTACAACGTACATCAGGTTTATCATTTTCTGCCGGGGCGAGACCGGCCGTTTCTTCACTCCCATGCTATCTTCGTGTTACTCGGCAGAAGCCTGTCCGGCTGCTGCATTTTTCATATTAACCGTAAGTGCCTTGATCATGCGACCGTACACTCCATTAAGTTCTTCTATTTGGGCAGCCATCCGACGGGTTTGCTCATTGATTTGGTCTATGGTGCCGATTTGTGCACTGACACCCTTCAACTGCAACTCATATACCGTGTTGATGCCTGTTAAAGTACGGTTCAGGTTAGCCATTTCTTCGCTGTCTTGTGTGAGTTTACGGCTTTGCTCTTCCACTTTAGCTAAAGTTTCCGTCAGGGTACGCAGGGTTTCTACATAGGTCTGCGAAACTTCTTCCATATCAACAGGCAAATTGGGTTGTGATGGCATACCGCCCATTACGATGGATGGGGTATGCGCGGGAGTTGAAGAAGAAGCCATTCCCGTTTGGATAGTAGAAGGAATAGGTGTGTTTGTACCATTCAGGTTGCCAATGATCACAGTACCTCCGCCGCTATGTGTTTGTGAGGGCTGTACAAGTGTGTCATCTGCTGTTTCCGTTTCGTCTGTCAATCCTAATTGGGCTGCAATCTCTTCGTCGGTTTCGTAATCTTCCGGAAGTTCTTTCCCGATAGAGTTTTTATCGAATGGACGGTCAAATGCAGACAGAAAGAAAACCACGACTTCCGTTCCCATACCGATGAACAACATAAGGTTTGCTCCTGGAAGGTGGGTGAGTTTGAAAAGAGTTCCAAGGATTACAATGGCTGCTCCCCAACTGTATGCGTAGTTTAGGAATGTTTGGCCAGGTACACTGTCCATCCAATGTTGCAGGCGGACAACAAGATCTATTTTCTTTTTATAATTTGCCATGATTTTCTAATTTACTTGTTCTTGCTAGTGTTTCCGGCCAATGAACGTACACAACGGAAGCCAACGTATGAACGGGGCTGGTTCTGGTATTCGTAACTGCGCCATGCCGAGCGGATAAACGATTCAGGGTCTTTCCACGAACCTCCCCTTACGCTCTTCTTTTTCAGACGATAAGGGTCTTCGGCAGCGGCGTTGTATTTCAGTTCCGGATTCATGTCACTCATGCTTGTAACTCCAGCTTCTGTATAGACAGTGCTGGTCCATTCCGCTACGTTACCGGCCATGTCGAACAGTCCGTTGCTGTTTGCCCCGTAAATGCCTACCTTTGAGGTTATCAAGTTGCCGTCTTGTGTATAATTACCGCGATCGGGTTTGAAGTTGGCAAAGTAACAGCCTTTGTCATTCTTCATGTCCGTGTTGTTCCAGGGAAATTCGTTTCCTTCTTTGCCTCGTGCTGCATACTCCCATTCAATTTCAGTCGGCAGGCGATAGCGTTGTATGTAACGGGCTTCGCGTCCCATACCCTGCAACAGGTATTCGGTACGCCAGGCACAGAAAGCATTGGCCTGTTCCCATGTGACACCTACCACCGGATAATCATTGTATATGGGGCTTGAGAAGTATAGTTTCATATAACGTTCATTGTCGGCATTCGGAAAGTCGTTTACCCAACACGTTGTGTCCGGATAAATGTTGACAATGTACGTATTCAGGAAGTCGTACATGCTCGATAGCGGACGTGTGATGGTTTGACGTATGATGTTTCCTTCATCGTCAAAATAGGCCGTATCTTTTGAGATCATGATCGGTTCATTCGGATTGACGCTTTCGTCCGTATTCAGATTTCGTTCCTTGGGGTCTAACCGGTATTTCCTTAAGGCTGCTTTGGCATAGTCGAATATTTCGTAACGGTAGTTCAACTGTTTGGCATCCAGCATCCGGCTTCCGTCAATGGGGTGATAGGTATATACGCTTTCGATGGCGCGTTCCTGGTCTTCGTTGGGTTTGCGCCAGGGGATAGGACGAGCCCAGTTTAAGTGAGGTGTTACAGGGTTGCCGTATTTGTCTTCCTCTATCTTGAATGTTTCGTCTCCTCCGTATGAAGGGTCTGCCAGGCGTTCCCTGATAATCGAGTCGCGGACCCAGTTCACAAACTGCCTGTACATGGAGTTTGTAACTTCGGTTTGGTCCATCCAGAATCCGTCGACAGAGATGTCCTTGGTAGGGATTACAGCACCCCACAGACTGTCGGTCTCGGCCAGTCCTACCCGCAAATAACCGCGTTTTACTTGCGTCATGCCGTAGGGAGTAGGTTCAACAAACGAGGCGCCACGCTGGCCGGTTACTTCCCCTCCGCCGCCCATCATGTTTTTACCACCAAAGCATGACGATAATAACAGGCAGGCAAGCAAAGCCGTCAAGATATTGTTTCCTCTCTTCATATTTTGATTCTTTCTTATAAGATTCTTACATTTTTGTGGCGGTTACGCCCTTTCTTTCCCAAGTCCAGGTCCATTCGGTAACTGACAGCCAGTTCGTGTGCGCCGCTTTTCAGTCCGGGAACCGATGTGTAGGCTTCGTAGGAGTAAGTCAGTTCCACACCATGGAAAACGCCACCCACAAAGAGCATGACGGAGTTCTGCGGATTATATCCGGCACCGCCGTATATGCGCTTATTGTCGCGTTTGTATTCTACCCTTCCTGTCAGGTCTATCCGGTAGTCCACCCCGTCATATTTTGCAAGCATGGTCGGGTGTATCGTTATAAACGGACTTCGAAGCTTAATATTGTATCCGGCCGTGAAATAATATGTCGGATCTATTTTTAATTCGTTGGTTTCACCCAGTTCCACCTTAGGCCCCAGCACATGCTGCATAGAGATACCTGCATACCAGTTACGGTGTTGGTAGTAGAGACCTGTTGCCATGTCAAAGGCCGATCCGTTTATGGATGAGGTTGCGATAGCCGGATCGTTCGGATCTTCGACGTCGGCTTTCGATCCGTCAAAGGTTTCACTCACCATGTCTCCCTGCACACCGATACTCAACACGCCACCCCATAACGGTTGGTGAAACGCATATTGAATGGAGAAACGCTTGTGTGAGAACAAGCCGATCTCGTCATTCAGGAAGGTCGCGCCAAGGCCGTGTTTCGGATTCAGAAAGAAAAGGGGCAGGTCCACACCCGCATACATGGTGCTTGGTGCATTTTCAAAACCACTCATCTGCATGCTGTAAGCAGCGGTAATGAGCATGGCCGGATCTTTTCCCGCTGTAGCCGGGTTGAATGTACGTTCCAGCATCCAGTAATGACTGTACGAAGGGTCATACTGAGCTCGCAGGGCGTGTGTGGCCACAAAGGCCCATACAATCAGCAACAGCTTTTTTTTCATTCTCCTTTTTCCTATTCTATATAAGAACGGGTTTTTGTGTGGTTTATTGTATCTGTTCCGTAGGAAAAGAAAAGGACGTGCATCGGTTATTGCTACGTCCTCGTCTTGCCTGTGCTTATTTACTTAGGGTGATTAATACTCGTCCTCGTTGAAAAGAAAGTCTTCTTTTGTAGGATAGTCTGGCCAAACATCTTCAATGGTTTCGTAAATCTCACCTTCGTCTTCCAGTTCCTGAAGATTTTCTATTACTTCCAGCGGAGCGCCCGAACGTGTGGCGTAATCAATTAATTCATCTTTTGATGCAGGCCAAGGAGCATCTTCTAGTTTCGAGGCCAATTCCAACGTCCAATACATAGTTATAGTGCTTTTTAATTTCTCTTGCGTTTTTCGATTTTCGGGGGCAAAAATACTATTTTTCTTCGAATGTTACCGTTTTGTCCAAGGTATTTCATCTATATGAGCGTTAAAATTTATTTTTCGACTCAAAATGAACAGATAATCAGAGAGTCTGTTTACGTAGGCAGTCACTTCAATCGGTACATGATGCACTGCGTCGAGAGCCAGAATACGCCGTTCGGCACGGCGACAAACGGTGCGACAGATGTGACAGACGGCTGCTGCCCGGCTGCCACCCGGCAATATGAAACTCCGTTGTTCGGGAGTAGTGGCATCCAGTTGGTCGATGGCTTGTTCCAGTGAGGTGATGTCCGTTTGTTTCAAATAGGTATCCACCGTTTTCTGATCGGCCTCGTCTGTTGCCAGCACACAACCTATTTCGAACAGGCGGTGCTGAATGTTTACCAACTGCGTATATTCGCTGCCGGTTTCCAGGTAAGTGATCAGATATCCTATATATGCATTCAGCTCGTCAATAGTGCCGTATGCTTCAAGCCGCAGATGGGTTTTGGCTATGCGTTTGCCGCCAATCAGCGAGGTGGTTCCTTTGTCTCCACTACGGGTATATAATCTGCTCTTTTTGCACATAAGCTGAAGGAGTTAGAAATTGACAATATAGTTCTGTTTCTGGTAGGCGGGATCGTAAAAAAGTATCCCTACATCGTAAAGGTCGAAACTGACATTACATCTTTCATCGTTCCGCGCAGCCTTCCAGGAGGAAAGACGTTGCTTGTCCGCATAGATGTTTGCCAAAACCACCAGTGCATGGTTGCCTATTTGCTGGCTCAGCATAGGCATCACTTTGCCAAAGGGGACATTTCGCCCAAAGTATATCCAGTCGGGAATATCTTTGCTACGCATCAGGGCCAGGCTCAACTCCTCTTCGTCGGCAAAATGCCGCAACACGGCGTTGGGGCGGGCTGCTTCCAGGTGGCTGCATGTCAGTTCCGTGCAAGTGCCACATACCCACATTCTTTCAGCGCGGGCGTAATTTGCCAGCCTGAAGAGCATTTTGTCTACTTTGGCACTGTTTTCCCTTCGGTTCTTAGGAGTGCACCGTCTCAGGTTGTTGAGCCGCGGATAGGCATAATAGTTTCCGCGTTCGTAAAATACGGTTTTAATCAGGTTGTAGGCAAACGGAGAATGTACACCATATCCCCTGCGATGCCTGAACCGGCAGCACCATATCCAACAGTGTCGTATGATAGCATATAAATCCACAAACATATCTTCAAAGATATCCATTTTTTGTAAAATGGAGATGGCAAAATAGAAGTTAATTTATTAAAGAATGTTATCTCGTTAGGCTTTTTGAGGTCGGTATCTTGCATTTTTGGATTTAGCCCGTATCTTTGCATTGTGTTTTTCATAGTATTAGATTTAAGGTTAACAAGGTTGGGATACAGCGGTATCCCTTTTTTTATTTCATTTTGAAATAAAAAACTTACTCACGGAAGTGGGTATAGACGAAACATCTAATTGAGCCCTCTCTGTTCGTGAGAATAAGGAGGGCTTTATTGTGCCGTTTCGGAAGGGAGATGAAGCATCCTGTTTGTTGTCTGATGAAATGAACTTCCCCCTCTTTGACTTTACTTGTCATGCCAAAGAGGAGGAAGCCGGTATAGTCTAAAAGAAAGAGGCTTTATTGGTTTACCTTTTTTAGGGTGAAACGCATCTCGTCATCTATTTGTAAACTTATCTTGTCTTTTGTCGCTTGTCCGGTAATGGAGTAACCGCTTAGTGAAGCGTCTATCGAACCGTCCATCTCGTTATAGCTGTAAGACCCTCTTCCGCTTTGCAGGGTCGTCTCTGTTGCCACGTCTGTCAGTACAAATGCGGCACTCTGCTGGTTCGTAAACTGAATGGTCAGGGCAATGCCTTGTGTGATTCCGGCCCATGTTGTGCCTACCAGTTCGGTGCGGGTGGGGATGTTCTGCAAGTCGTCTTCTTCGCTACATGCCGTAACGCCTAGTACAAGTAAAAGCAGCATTACGGTGACCGTCCATGTTTTGGCAAGTTTCATTGTGTTGTTTTTTTGGAGTTCTTCCTGTTCCCGGCAGAAGTGAAAAGTCTGTTTTCCCCGATGTTGGGAACTTGGTACATCGGTGTTATGACTGCAAAGTTAGTGCGAAATATTTATGTTTCCAATAGCTTGACCGGAGTTTATTTTACCGATACGATACCGCCCCACTGATTGCCGTCAGGCAGCCAGTGGGGCGGTTATTCGTAAGTAACGGGTTACTTTTTGGTTACTTGCAGCAAGTGGTCGATGGTGCGTTTCAGCTGGACGTCATCGTCTTTCAGCTGCTCTTCCGGTGTTGCGTACACCAAGATGTCTGGGGTCACCTCCTGGTTCTCCAGGTAGTTCCCGTCCATGTCTTTTACAGCAACTTGTGGCACACCTACCACCAGGTTTCCGTAGGCTTGTCCTTCCCACCAAACGGCAGTCATGGTACCTGCGATCGGGGTGCCAACCAGCTTACCGATACCTAAGTATTGATACATGAAGGGAGTTCCCGATGCGTTTGAGTAACAGTCTTCACATACCAGCATGGCTGATGGTTTTGACCAACGATTGAATGGGTCACTACCAATGTATCGACCTCTTGGTTCAAAGCGCTGATACTCTCGGCCTGTAAGGAGTATGGCCAAGTCTTCGTGCAACCAGCCTCCACCGTTATGGCGGACGTCTACCACCATGGCGTCGCGGGTGCGGAACTTACCCAACATGTCCGAGTAGGTTTTACGGAAACTGCGGCTGTCCATGCCCTCAATGTGCACATAGCCCAGTTTTCCTTTTGAATATTCATTGGTCATTTGTTCGCGTTTGTCTACCCAGCGTTTGTATAACAATGCATTTTGAGAACCGTAACTAATGGGTTTCACTTCCTGTTCAAAACTGTTTTTACCTTTTTCGTCGGTGATGGTCAGCATGACGCGTTGTCCGCTTTTACGGGCAAGTAACGGATAGAAGTCTTTGCCTTTCTCAATCTTTTCGCCGTCAATGTGTGTGATGATTTGTCCCACGGAAATCTTCAGTTTGGCTTTGTCTAGCGGACCTTGTTTCAATATTTCCTTGATTTTCAGACCGTCGCCATCGTAACTTTCGTCATAGAAGGCTCCCAAACATGCCGTCGGGTTGCTACTTCCCACACCATAGCGTGCACCGGTGTGTGAGGCATTGAGTTCGCCCAACAGTTCCGACAACATTTCAGCCATGTCGTATCCATTGTTAATGTGGGGAAGGAAGCGGCGGTAAGTCTTGCAATAGAAAGCCCAATCTACTCCGTCATAGTCTTTTACATAGAATTTGTCCCGGATAAGGCCTTCAACGTGTTCGTACACATAGGTGCGCTCGTCCAATGGGCGGCTGTCTACTTCTGCCTCGTAGTCAATGTTCGTGGAACGACCGTTGTCCAGGCTGATTTTACGGATGGAACCGCTGGCAACGTAGAAGTTCTTTCCTGCCTTGTCTGCGATGAGTTCCGCACCGCCGAAGCCTTTCACCAAGATGCGTGTGGAGCGATCTTCGAGGTCGTGTACCCATAGGTCGTATCCCCCTTCGAAGGCTGCCTGATAATAGAGCTTTTTACCTTCTTTATCCAAATAGTAATCGCCTAGGTTCGAGCTGTTTCCTGTAATACGTATGACGCGGTCGCGACAGTTGTCCAAGTCCAGTTCCAGTCCTTTGGGTTGTTCTTCCTTGGCTTCTTTTTTATCTTCCTGCTTATCGCCTTTTTTGTCGTCTTTCTTCTTGCTTTTTTTACTGTCTTTGGCTTTTTTCTCAGCCTCTTTCTTTGCTTTTTCGGCTTCTTTTGCCTTCTTTTCGGTTTCAGCCTGTTCTTTTTCTATTTTCTCTTGTTCTTCCAACAGCGCTTTTTCTTCTTTGCTCATGCGGAACTTGTCGTAAGTCTCGCCGTCAAAGAACATGATGTACACGTCGCGTTGTGCGCCCCAGCTTCCGTGACTGCGGTAACCCGATCGGTCACTGCTCCAAATCATGGCTTTGCCGCCGAGTGCCCATTTTGCCCCTCCGTCCGAGTATCCGCTTTGGGTCAGGTTGGTCACCTTTTTGCCGTCGCTGCTCACCAAGGCTACGTCACGGTTGTTCCATCCACCATCGGCCATGTAGTTGACCAGGAACCAGCGTCCGTCGGGCGACCACTGGAAGTCTTGGTCGTAATCGGTGTACGAGAAATTGTATTGAGCCGGAAGTACAGTGCGTATAGATTTGTTCTTCAGGTTGATGACACGCAGTTCCGTACGGTTGGCCAGGAAGGCCACCTCTTTGCCGTCGGGTGAGAATTTAGGCTTGAAACATGCCTCTTTTCCTACCACCAGCGGCTCTTCTTTCAGCTCGTGTGCATAGGTGAAATTTTTGTCGGTCTTGCGTACCAGCGATGTCATGTAGATACCCCATACGCCGTTGCGTTCGGAAGCGTAAACCAGGCTGCGTCCGTCCGGACTCATGTCCACCGAACGTTCAACGGCTGTGGTGTTGGTGATGCGTTTGGTGGTACGGTAGTCTGTTGAAGTAACATACACATTGCCGGCGGTGATGAAGGCCACTTCCTT
Source organism: uncultured Prevotellaceae bacterium (assembly GCA_902477365.1). GTDB lineage: Bacteria > Bacteroidota > Bacteroidia > Bacteroidales > Bacteroidaceae > Alloprevotella. The sequence goes on along the minus strand of CABSGW010000001.1, from coordinate 14,840 downwards.
CTCGCTGGGCGCAAGTGCCAGGTTTCCGGCACCCCAGGTGATGCGTTGTTTCTGTACATCGGGTTCGGCATTGTCGCCGATGATCTGTACCGCGAGCTTCTGAGGTTTGGCTCCCTCTTTCATGGTATAGATTTCGCCGTCGTAGCTGAAACAGAGCGTTCCGTTTTTGGCTACGCTAAGGTAACGCACCGGATGTTTGGTCATCGAGGTGATTTGTTTTTTGCTGCCACCTGTTGCGTCGGCCTTGTAAACGTTCATCGAACCGCTCTCTTCGTTCAGGTAGTAATAGCTTTTGCCGTCTGGCGCCCATACCGGGTTGCGGTCTTCGCCTTTGAAGGTGGTGACGCGTTTGTAAGAACGCTTTTCGGGAGCGGTTTGCGTCATCCATATGTCGCGGGTGATGGACGAGGTGTGGTGTTTGCGCCACGTATCCTCGTAACCTTTTTTATCTTGGTAGAGCACTTCGCCGTTTTGGTTTACAGAGAGACTTTCCATGGTGAGCGATGAGAACATGCGGGGACGTCCGCCGTTAATGTTCACCTCATAAACCTGTGTGAAGAGGCTGGAGGGGAACACGCCATCGGCAGCATCGGGCTGGATATAAGCCGTATAAAGGATGGTGTTGGCGTCTTTGAATGTTTCTACATACTCGTTGGCCGAATGAGTGGTGAGCCGTTTGGGGACACCGCCCGTAGCCGGAATGGTGAACACGTCGAAGTCTCCGTTGGTACGGTTGGACGAGAAAGCGATGGTCTTGCCGTCGGGCGACCACACGGGACGGGTATCGTGTGCCGGATTGGTGGTTAACTGTACAGCCTTTCCACCTGTCGTGGGGATGGTGTAGATGTCACCCTTGTAGGTGAAAGCCACTGTGTTGCCGTCGGGGCTGATGGCACAGTTCCGCAACCAGATAGGTGCGTCGGCAGCGTGTGCTGTCAATGCTGCAAAGCATGCTGCCAAGAGAATTGTTTTTTTCTTCACTGGAGTAATTGTTTGGTGAAAGCACCTTTGGTGATAGGTACTTTCCGTATTTTACATTGCTTTGCAAAGGTATAAATAAATTCGTAGCGGACAAGTTCGAGGTGTGTCAAGTTGAAAAATAAGCTAAATATCACGTTGAATACTAATAGGTAGGGACTTAATTTTTTGTAACTATATACTTTATTGTACCAAGCAGGTATCATACCTGCTTGGTACAATAAAGTATATAGTTGCGAGGAAGAATAGCAACGTCCCTATGGGTTCGTTTTAATAAACCCATAGGGACGTTGTAAAAAGCACGTGGTGTTGTGCAGCCCGTTATGCGGGATTTAAGTGGTCGAGTCGGAACGTTGCCGTTTCCATCGGTTGTGCGACCATAGCCAGTAGGCCGGCGACCGTCTGATCATTTCCTCCAATTCCTGCATATAAAGTTCGGTCAGTTTATAGTCGGGATAGGTCTGTATTTCTTCGGTCATGGGGCGGAAGGTACATCGGTAGTAACCTCGTTTGATGCGTTCTATATCGGCAAAGAATATAGATGCGTTTACTTTCTTTCCGATTCGTTCTGTTCCGATGAATACCGGAGTGTCCTGGTTTAGGAATGTTACCCATTCATGAATACTGACCCAGCGGGGAGTTTGGTCGGAAATGAAGCCCACGATGGATTTTTTCCCCTCGTTGCGTAAAGCCATGATGCGTCTCAAGGTTTCCTTTTTTCGTACATTTTCTCCACCGAAGCGGCTGCGCATGTGTAAAAAAAGGCTATCGAAAGTATCGCTACGCAAGGGGTGATAGATTTGTGCGCAGTGTGTGCCCTGTTTGCACCACAGGGGAAGCGAGGAAATCCACTCCCAGTTGCAGAAATGTCCTAGATAAACAAAGCAGAAGTCGTGTCGGGTCAGTGACTCCTCCATTTGGTCGACGCCTATCATTTCCATGTGACGCATCATGTCGTTGGGTGAGAAGGAGAGTAACTTGATGGTTTCAATCATGTAGTCGCAGAAGAAAACATAAAACTCTTTCTCGATGCGGAGTCGTTCGGACTCGGTTTTCTCGGGAAAAGAGTTTAGCAGGTTTTTTTCGACAATGCGGCGGCGGTAGCGTATGACGTGAAACGTAAGAAAATAAAACAGGTCGGATACGGCATAAAGTACGCATAGCGGAAGAAGCGACAGCAGGTAGAATATGCCCTTGACGAGGTAGTATTTGATCTCTTTCATTGTAGGTCTGGGTCGGTTGGTGAGGGGGTGGCTTTTGCGGCCGTATGCAACATACGGTCCATGTGATCGACAATCTGTGCCGGTTTAATCTGTGTCAGGCAGGCATAGTCGCCGCGGAGGGCTTGTTGCCGTAGACGGAACAAGGACGGCAGGGAAGGTCGGTTTGCAGGGCGTTGTCCGGATTTTGCTTCCAACCCATGAAGCCTGCGTATGGATGGGTGGCTCCCCAAACGGATAGAACGGGAGTTCCTGCAATGGAGGCCAGATGCATATTGGCCGAATCCATGGACAGCAACAGGTCTAGCGAATGCATGATTGTCAGTTCATCCCTCATGGTGCCTTTACCAATCAGGCTGATGGTGCGGGGGTATTGGGAAGCCCACTGCTCGCAGAGCGCTTTTTCGTAGTTTCCTCCTCCAAACAAAAAAAGACGGATATTCGTGCGTCCGCTCAACTGCTTGATGACCTGTTCCATGGAAAGGGTAGGATAGATCTTTCCTTTGTGCTGGGCGAAGGGAGCAATACCTATCCACTGTTCGCCGGCTGGCTTAGGTCCGGTCAGGGGACTTGCAACTGTTGGTTTACCGGCAAAAAGCGAGGTGAATGTCAGTTGTACGGGATAACCTAATTGGGCCAGTACATCGGCATAGCGTTCGGTGGAGGTTTGCAGGGGGTGCAATACTTTGTTTTTGGCACGGGTAAGGCGGTGTTTGGCGCGTCGGTCCTTGTTAATGACGGCAACGGGAATGCCCGACAGCCGGAAACGGAAACGTAAGAAACGCGTGCGAAGCACGTTGTGCCAATCGGCCACGGCGTCGAAGCGGTTACCCTCTTGAATCGTTTGATAAAGTTGGCTGAGTCCGCGTAGGCCGGAGTAACGTTTCAGGTCAATGCCCTTGAAGTGTACATTGTCGGGCATATCGATGAAGAGCGGGGCGAATGATGCTCTGCTCACAACAGTCAGCTTATGTTGTGGGTATTGAGTGGCGAATGCGTGGATAACGGGTATGGTCATAGCCACGTCTCCAAGTGCAGAAAAACGAATTACCAGTAAGTGTGCCATGCTTTTTTGAGGTGTGCTTTAACGCATAACAAGCAGGGCAAAGTTAGGCATTTTTATCGAGATGAGGCCCTTTTGTCGTTGGTTTTTGGACTTTAGAGGCGCAGATATGTGTAAAAGCGTTATCTTTGTTCGCATGAAAAAATGGTTCTCTTTTTGGATAAGTTGCTTGTTCTGTTTTCAGATGGTGTATGGCTTGTCTGTCTATAAGCCTGATCTGTTGGGTTGTAACTATAGTTATCGAACTTTCAGGATGGCAGGCGACGGAACTGCTATGCGACCGATTTGTACATTGGTGAAACGTGATGTACCGGCTATGGCGCGTACGGCCTTGCTTTATGTGCATGGCTATAACGATTATTTCTTTCAGGCGGCTATGGGCGATAGCATCGCAGCACATGGATATGCTTTCTTTGCGCTCGATTTACGTGACTACGGTCGCTCTATACAAGCCGGGCGTGAACCTTTTTATACCAACGATTTTCGGTGTTATGATGCCGATTTGGATTCGGCTCTGGCGGCTATACGTGCAGAGGGGTATAAACGTATCGTAGTAATGGGGCATTCAACCGGCGGGTTGATTGCATCAGATTATTTGTGTAGGTATGGACAAAGGGCGGGTGTGTCGGCGTTGATATTGAACAGTCCTTTCCTTGATTGGAATTTTGGGTGGTGGATGGAACGGTTGGTGATTCCGGTTGTTTCCTGGATAGGGCGTCTCTTTCCGCGTCTGAAGGTTCAAGGCGAAGGGAAAGATACGTATGCACGAAGTCTGTTGCGTGGAGAAAAAGGGGAATGGAGTTACAACACGGTTTGGAAAAAACCGCATGGACAGACAAAACGAGCAGGTTGGATACGTGCCGTCAGACAGGCACAGTTGAGGGTGCGGCGTGGAAGTGTGCCGTGTCCGGTATTGGTCATGTCGTCCGATCGTTCTTTGCCGGAAACAAGTAGATGGAATGATGCGTTTCTGCGTACAGATATCGTATTGTCGGTAAAAGATATCCAGCGTTATGGCAAACAGTTGGGGCCGGAAGTTTCAACCGAGGTCATTGTTGGTGGAATGCACGATCTGGTTCTTTCGGAACGGGCTGTCCGCGATGTTGTCTACCGCAAATTGTTTGTCTTTATGCAAAAGGTGGATGGCAGATAACGGGAAGAGGCTATAAAAATAAAATCTCCTTACAACGAATTATTGTAAGGAGATTTTATAACACTTCGTACCCGAAGTGGGACTTGAACCCACACAGCCATTACTGGCCAAGGGATTTTAAGTCCCTCGTGTCTACCGATTCCACCATCCGGGCAGCCTTTGAGCGGAAAACGAGACTCGAACTCGCGACCCCAACCTTGGCAAGGTTGTGCTCTACCAACTGAGCTATTTCCGCGTGTCTGGTAGTTTTTGACGCTGCAAAAGTAGTAGTTTTTATTTATACTACCAAACATTCTGTTTAAAAAGTACGTATTTTGTACGCTTCTCGGCTCAATTTTGTACGATAACCAGATCGCTGCTATACTGAATGCGATATCGGAAAAGTTTTTTCCCTTTATTGCCTTCGACAATGATACCTTGGTTGTTAAGATCGTAGGTGCGGTGGCAACGGGTACATACGGCCCGGCCATTTTCTTCAAGACTCAGGTTTCGTGCAATGTTGGCTTCGTCGTAACAATTAGAACAGGCCAGATCGAAACAAAGCAGAGGAAATACGTTCGTTCCGATGTCTGAAAGAGTGGCTTTTCCGATGATGAACCCTCCGATAGCCTGCATGGCGTTATATTCATCGACACCGGTCTTTTGCCATTTCGCCTCACCGGCGGAACCATTGAACAGGTAGTGAGTGGCGTTTTGTCGGACGGTGCAGAATTCCCCCATACTGTTCAGTGCGTTGTTGAGTGGTGCGACAGCACTCACGGGCTGAAAGCGGAAGAAAGCGCGGTGACGGCTGTATGTGTTCTCTGCATCTTCCGTACAAGCTGTAAGAAACAGTAAGCAGAGCAGGATGGTTATCAAACGGTATCTCATCCTTTTAAGAGATTTTGTTCGGCTTCCGTAACACGACTGAACCCGAATCCGTTCAGGATATCGGCCATAAGTGCTTCTACACGTTCGTTACATAGGTTTCCGATACTTCCCTCGTGGGTGTGCCGGATGTTTTTGTCCGGATGGAAATTGCCTGCTTCGATAGCAAGTCCTACTTGTTTGTAGGCATCCCGGAAAGGCGTTCCGGTTGCAGCCAGACGGTTTACCTCCTCTACGCTAAACATGTTGTCGTAGCGCGGATCGTCAAGAATATGTTCGTTAACCTGCATCTTGTTAATGATGTATGCAGCCATTTGCAGACATTCTTCCAGTTCACCGAAAGCAGGTAGGAATACTTCTTTGATCAACTGCAAATCACGGAAGTATCCGCAGGGCAAATTATTCATGATAAGTATAATTTGCTGGGGGAGTGCTTGCAATTTGTTGCATTTGGCACGTAAAAGCTCAAAGACATCCGGATTCTTTTTGTGCGGCATGATACTCGAACCTGTGGTACATTCATCAGGCAATTTAACAAATCCGAAATTTTGGGAATTGAACATACATGCGTCAAAAGCCATTTTCGATAGTGTTCCGGCAACGCTTGCCATGGCAAAAGCGACATTGCGCTCAGTCTTTCCACGTCCCATTTGAGCATATACAACATTGTAGTTCATGGAGTCGAAACCGAGCAGGTCGGTGGTCATTGTGCGGTTGAGCGGAAAAGACGATCCATATCCGGCCGCAGAGCCAAGGGGGTTACGGTTGGTCATTTTATACGCAGCCTGTAAAAACAGCATATCGTCTGTCAGGCTCTCGGCGTAAGCCCCGAACCATAGTCCGAAACTGCTAGGCATGGCAACCTGTAAGTGTGTGTATCCCGGCATCAGTACATCCTTATATCGGTTACTCTGGGCTATCAGTTCGTGGAAGAGCACCTCAATGTGTTCAGCCAAAGAGCGGATGCGGTCGCGGGTGTATAGTTTGAGGTCAACCAAAACCTGGTCGTTGCGTGAACGGCCACTATGAATTTTCTTGCCCACATCGCCCAGGCGACGTGTCAGCATCATTTCTACTTGAGAGTGAACATCCTCTACGCCTTCTTCTATCTGAAATTCTCCGCATTCGGCTTGGGCATAGATTTTTCGTAATTCTGCCAATAAGATGAGAAGTTCCTCCTTTTCTAGCAGTCCAATGCTCTCGAGCATCGTGATATGGGCCATTGAACCCAGAATATCGTATTTAGCCAGATAAACATCGAGTTCCCGATCTTGTCCGACTGTGAATTTTTCGATCGCTTCGTTTACCTGGACGTTTTTCTCCCAAAGTTTAGTTGCCATCAGTATGCGTTATTTGAAATATTATAGACCTCTGTTAAAACCCATAGGGAATGGAAGCCAACATGTCGGCCAAGCGGTCTACTCCTTGTTGCAGAGGCTTGCTCACCATTCCTTTAATGAACATGTTCAGTTCGGCACGTAACGTGATTTTCATTTTACAACTCGAGTCATCCTGTGGCACCAGTTGTATCCACATATTCATAGCCATCGGCACTCCTTCTGCTTCAAATTTCACGCATTTGGGAATTTCCCGTTCTATGATATGCAGGCATACGTTACCGATAGGTGGAGCGTTGAATCGCACCGAGTCGGTATCAAATTCCATTTCGCTCAGTTTCTGCTGCAAATCGCCCATTTTGTCTGCCGGTACTTGTTGCTGGATGGCAGCTTGTACCGTGGGGTCGGCAAGGCGTTCGCGTATTTTTTCTAAGTTGTTCAGATCGGAGATACGCGCATAAACAACTTCCTGGCTATATGGAATAGCCTTGACGGCACTTTCGAAAGTATATTGACTCATAAGATCGGCTTCTTATTTTCCGGTCCATTCCGCAGGGTTGCTGCGCCATACATTCAATACCTCAATGTCTTTCGGTTGGATATAACCGATTTCGTTGGCAACTTCTACCACCGCTTCGTAGTTGGTCAGTGTCACCAATTTCACGTCTGCCGCTTTGAATGCTTCTATCGCTACGGGGAAACCATATGTGTAAGAAGCGATCATACCTACCACCTCGAATCCGGCTTTGCGCAATGCGTCTACGGCTTTCAGGCTGCTACCGCCTGTTGAGATCAAGTCTTCAATCACGATTACTTTCGATCCGGCAGGCAGTTCGCCTTCAATTAGGTTCTCCATGCCATGATCTTTCGGTTTTGAGCGTACATAAACAAATGGTAATCCCAGCTCGTCTGCAACCAATGCACCTTGTGCGATTGCTCCGGTTGCAACACCGGCCACAGCCGTAGCTTCAGGGAAGCGCTCCATCACCGTGCGGCTCAATTCCAATTTGACAAAGTTGCGCAGTTCGGGAAATGAAAGTGTTTTGCGGTTGTCGCAATAAAAAGGAGACTTCCAGCCCGATGCCCAGGTGAACGGGTTTTCAGGTTGTAATTTGATAGCCTTGATGTTCAACAGCTTTTCTGCAAATATCTTTTCCAGTGTATTCATACGTCTCGGTTTTTAGTAAGTTTGTTTGTCGCAAAGGTACGAAAATGCCGTGACATAGTGTGCGCTTGGCTACAAATCTTTTATCTTGGGTTTCGGTGCTTGCTTTGTAATGAAGTACCATTTCTTTAAAACAAACCAAGAGCAGGACGATAAAAGCCCTGCTCTTGGTTGATTATGTAGGATGAGTATTTCCTTACTTCAAGTTAGGGTTGATATTTCCCCATTCTGCAACCGGAGGCATCACGCCCAAGCCGATTACTTCATCGCGCATCTCACACAAGTGCTCGTAGCTCTTTTGCAAGTCGGCCATTTCTTCGGGAGTTCCCTGAACATCTTTGTATGTACAACCATTACCGTCGATGATAGTATCCATAGCCATCAGGATATGGTTGAAACCTCCAGAATTTACATAAGTACCTGCAGGCCATGTAAACGGTTTGCCACCCATTGCGGCAGCAATCATTTCTACTGAAACATAAGATGGGCTCTGGAATGAAGAGCGTCCGCGCAATTCGATAATCTTAGCACCGCCTTTGGTAACGGCCTGTTTGATCTCTGCCCATTTGTCAGCGGGAAGTTTGTCTGTACCTACCAAGTCGAGCAACGGAGTTCCGTTGATCTTGGCGGTAGAAGCGAATACAGCCATTTGTTCACCATGTCCACCGTAAGTGCAAGCGTGTTCAACAGCGCTTTCGGCCACACCGAAGTGTTTTGACAATGCGCTACGCAGACGTGTGCTGTCCAAAGCTGCCAATGTGGTTACCTGAGAAGGTTTCAGACCAGAATAAAGTAGTGTGATCAAACCTGTGATGTCAGCAGGGTTGAAGATGATAACAACGTGTTTGCAGTCGGGGCAGTAAGCCTTGATGTCTTTACCCAGTTGTTCTGCCACACCAGCGTTACCTTTCAATAAGTCTTCGCGAGTCATACCGGCCTTACGTGCTGCACCACCAGATGAGATGATGTATTTAGCACCGGTCAGCGCCTCTTTCATATCGGTTGTGTAAGTGATATTCATGCCGTCGAAACCGCAGTGAGCCATCTCTTCAGCAACACCTTCCAATCCCGGGCCGTATACGTCATACAAGCATACGTTCGGAGTCAAGCGCATCATGGCAGCGCACTGTGCCATGTTAGAGCCGATCATACCACCGGCACCAACAATAGTCAATTTCTCGTTAGTCAAAAATTCCATACGATTCTAATATTAATAGATTGAGTGTAATCTCTTTTGTTTTCTTGATTGCAAAGATATTAAATTCCGGCTTTCCCGATGTGCCGTATTCCCTTTATTTTCTAGTTAATAATCGCTAAAACAGGGCTTCTTTGCACACCCTTGCAAAAAGTGTTTCATTATAAAATTGGAAAAATGTATCTTTGTCTTGTTTAGAACTCATTTATTATAGATGTTACCATGAATCAGCTTATTTGTCAACGAGTGGAGTTGTTGCGTCAGTGGATGCGCGACAATGGACTCCATGCTTTTATTTTGCCCAGTACCGATCCGCACGCCGGAGAATATATACCCGAACATTGGGAGTCGAGACGTTGGATATCCGGTTTTGACGGATCGGCCGGAACGGCTGTCGTTACGCTCGATCATGCTGCATTATGGACCGACTCGCGCTATTTTTTGGCAGCGGCCGAGCAGTTGAAAGGAACTCCCTTCGAGTTGATGCGTGAGGGGAACGAACAGACTCCTACCATTGTAGATTGGTTAGGTCGCGTCTTGCTCTCAGGTGCCGTTGTGGGTGTGGATGGTTGGGTAAACCGTTACGAGGTGGTTTCCGGTTGGCGCGAGGAACTGGCCAAGCGCACGATTGAATTAAAAGCTGTTTCCGACGATCCGATGAAGACTATTTGGATTGGTCGCCCTGAAATTCCTACTTCCCCGGTTACGATACAACCTTTAACCTATGCCGGGCATAGCTGTCGTCAGAAATTTGAAGTATTACGCAAGCAGATGGCAACGGCCGGTGCTGAAGCCCTGTTGATTACGGCTCTGGACGAAGTTGCCTGGACGTTGAACCTTAGGGGAAGCGATGTGCATTGCAACCCGGTGTTTGTGAGTTATTTGTATCTCACCCGTACCGAGGCATACTTATTTGTAAATCCGGCTAAAATAGATGCGGAGGTGGCCCGTTATTTACAGCAAGAGGGTGTAACCGTGCGTCCCTACGATGCGGTTGCAGCGTTTCTTGAAGCCGTATCCGAAGAGGTGGTTTGGGTTTCGCCATCTACGAATGATGCTTTATTTTCCGCATTGCCCTGCACTTGTAAGGCATGGGTGGCCACCTCGCCGGTAGCTTCCCTGAAAGCGGTGAAGTGCACGGCCGAGATTGAAGGGTTTCGCCGTGCTATGGAACGGGACGGAGTGGCGTTGGTCAAATTTCTGTGTTGGCTGAAACCAGCCGTGGCTGCCGGTACGGAAACTGAACTTTCCATCGATCGTAAATTGACCGCCTTGCGTGCCGAACAGCCCTTGTACCGCGGTATTAGTTTTGATACGATAGCGGGCTATCAGGCTCACGGGGCTATTGTGCACTATGAAGCTACGCCTGATACCGATGTTCCCTTACGCCCTGAAGGGCTTCTGTTGCTTGATTCCGGTGCACAATATCAGGACGGTACAACCGATGTGACGCGTACCATTGCTTTAGGACCTGTGACCGAGAAACAAAAACTGCATTACACCTTGGTGCTGAAAGGACATATTTGTTTAAGCCGTTGCCGTTTCCCCGAAGGGGCTAGTGGCACTCAGCTGGATGTGTGTGCCCGTTATGCCATGTGGCAGGAAGGTCTGAATTTCGGGCATGGCACGGGGCATGGCGTAGGTTCTTACCTGAACGTACACGAAGGCCCTCATCAAATCCGGATGAATTATATGCCGGCGCCACTTAAGGCCGGAATGACGGTTACAGACGAACCCGGGCTGTACATAGCCGGGGAGTATGGTGTGCGCATTGAGAACACCTTGTTGGTAGTTCCTGTCAGCGAAACGGAGTTCGGGCGCTTTGTCACTTTCGAACCATTGACGCTTTGTCCTATCGATACGACTCCTATTTTATGGGACCGACTTTCGACTGACGAGCTGAATTGGCTGAATGACTACCATCAAACCGTGCGCGATCGTTTGTTGCCGTTGCTTACAGACGAGGCTGACCGGACATGGCTGATAGAGGCTACCGTGGCACGTGATGCGGCAGGTAATGCATTGGATGAAAGATAAAAACAAGATCAAATAAAAAGGAAGTTATGGCTTTAGTTAAATCGGTAAGGGGCTTTACACCCCAGTTTGGACAACGTTGCTTTTTGGCCGACAATGCCACCGTGATAGGCGATGTGGTGATGGGCGACGATTGTAGCGTATGGTTTAATGCCGTTATCCGTGGCGATGTCAACTCAATACGTATTGGCGATCGGGTGAATGTGCAAGACGGTTCGTGTTTGCATACGCTGTATCAAAAAGCGGATATTGTGATAGGCAACGATGTAACCATCGGGCATAATGTGACGTTGCATGGTGCAAAGGTGAAGGACAGTGCGCTCATCGGCATGGGAGCTACGCTGTTGGATGATTGTGTGGTTGGATGCGGTGCCATTGTGGCAGCCGGTGCATTGGTCCTGAAAAATACCGTGATAGGCGATGGCGAGCTGTGGGCGGGCGTACCGGCTAAGTTTGTGAAGAAAGTCGATCCGCAAGTGGCCGAGGAATTGAATCGCGGTATTGCGTCCCACTATCCGATGTATGCTTCCTGGTACATGGAAGAAGAGAAAATCGAAACTTCGACTGAATGACCCCTCTGTGTCATCGGCTTCATACAACAATGGCTTCGAACCGTCAGTTCGAAGCCATTGTTGTATAGATGGGTTGTCGGCCTACTGGCCTGTCAAATTGCTGATGAGCGGAACAATGTTTGTGGTGAACAAACGAACCGAAATGGCCAGCAATATAATACCGAAAAACTTGCGCATCAGGTAAATGGCACTTTTGCTGATTACCTCTTCCACCCGCTCGGTGGCACGTAGCACGGCGTAGACAATGAGCATGTTGAGAATCAGTGCAAACAGAATGTTTACAGCCTCGTATTCGGCACGCAACGACAGCAGAGTGGTAAATGTACCCGCACCGGCCAACAGCGGAAAGACGATGGGTACGAGGGTCGCTTCTTTGATGGGTCCCGTGTTTTTGAATATCTCAATGTCCAGAATCATCTCCAGCGACATCAGAAAAATGACAAATGAACCGGCTACGGCAAACGAGGCAATGTCTACACTGAACAACTTTAGCATCCAGTCGCCCACAAAGAAGAAGGCCACCAACAATGCACCCGATATCAGTGTTGCTTTACTGGCGCTGACCGGACGCCCCTTTTGTTTCAGGTCAATGACAATCGGAGTCGATCCGAAAATGTCGAGCACGGCAAACAGCACGACAAACGCGCTCACGATTTGCTGCAGGTTCAATTGTCCGATAATTTCCATGAGATATTAGTTGTTTTAATTATGTTACCATGTGACCGCTTCGAAGATGGCTTGGGCAGCCCCGGCATTACATGCAATGTAACTGCCCGCCGCCTGTCCGGCTTCGTTGCGCGCTGTGTCGTTTGTAAAGAAGCGGTCGGCAACTTGTGCAAACTCCTCGGCATTGTGTATTTCGATACATCCTCCGCAAGCAAGCAGTTTCTGCGCTTCGCGGAATTTCCGGTTGTTTGGGCCTATAAACACCGGTACGCCATAGACGGCGGCTTCGGGCACATTGTGAATGCCTACGCCGAATCCACCTCCAACGTAAGCCACCTGTCCATACCGGTAGATGCTCGACAACAGTCCGTAGCCATCTATGATGAGGCATTCGGCCTGCGAGGCACTGGCAAGGGTGGCACGTGACAGACGTAGTGAGGGGCGTTCCAGTTTACGTTCAATCTCGGACAGATGCTCTTCGCTTACGACGTGAGGAGCCAGAATGAGCCGTTGTTCGGGATGGCGGTTGAAGTAACTGATCAGGATGTCTTCGTCGGGCTGCCAGGTACTGCCGGCAACCAACACGTAATGGTCTTTGGCGAAAGCCGCTGCCATAGGAACGTCTTTGGCAGCTTGTTTGATGTCGATCACCCGGTCGAAACGGGTATCTCCTACCACACTTACTTGGTTTACTCCCAAAGTGTTCAATAATTCCCGCGAATGTTCGTTTTGAACAAACAGGCGGTCGAAGCATTTCAGCACCCCGGCATAAACACGACCGTAAGGACGGAAAAAGATCTGGTTTTCCCGGAAGATGCTCGACACGCTGTACGTAGGGATGTGCCTGCGATGTAGTTTGTGCAGGTAGTTCTGCCAGAACTCATATTTAATGAAAAACGCCTTTGAGGGGCGTGCCAGCCGCAAAAACTTGCGGGCGTTGAGCGAGGTGTCGAAAGGAAGGTAGCACACAATGTCAGCTCCTTCATAATCTTTTCTTACTTCGTAACCGGAAGGCGAAAAGAACGTGAGCAGAATCTTGTATTCCGGATGTTGTGCACGTAGGCGTTCCATTAGCGGACGCCCCTGTTCAAACTCGCCCAGCGAGGCGGCGTGAAACCAGATGTACTGGGCGTTCGGATCGCGTTTTTCCCGTAATATGCGGTAGGTGTTGTGTTGTCCGCGTAGCATAAGCTTGGCTTTCTTGTTGAAAAGCGAAGCTACGGCTACGCAGAACATGTATAGGTAGATGGCCAGTGAATACATTAGCCCAGCACTTCTATTGCACGACGCATACGGCGCAACGTCTCCTCTTTGCCGAGGAAGGCTGAAATGTCGAACATGTGTGGGCCGATGCCTTCGCCAACCAGCGTCAGTCGCCAGGCATTCATGATATTTCCGGTGTGCAACTCGTTGTCCGCTATCCATTGCATGACAACCTGCTCTTGGTTAGCCAATGAGAAATCGTCCAGTCCTTCCAGCAATGCGGCCAGTTGTTCCATGTCGTGGGCCGAAGACTCTTTCCAGCGTTTTTTGCGTGTTTTTTCATCGTATGCCTGGGGAGCTTCAAAGAAGAAGCTGCAGAGGGGCCACAATTCTTTCAGGAAGTTGACGCGTCCTTTCATCATGCCTACAACCGCTTGTACGCGTTCCAAAGGTTCGTCTATGCCGTTTTGTTTCAATATGGCGTCGAATGCTGGAGCAAGTTCCGCATCGCTTTTTGACAGAATGTATTCGTGGTTGAACCAAGTGCCTTTTACGTAATCGAACTTAGCACCGGCTTTGCTGCATTTGCTGATGTCGAATTGGTCAATCAACTCCTGCATGGAGAGAATTTCCTGTTCCGTACCGGGATTCCATCCCAGCAGTGCCAGGAAGTTGATGACAGCCTCGGGCAAATAGCCGCTTTCGCGGTATCCCGAAGAGGTCTCACCCGTTTTGGGATCGTGCCATTCCAGTGGAAATACAGGGAATCCCAACCGGTCGCCATCGCGTTTCGACAGTTTTCCTTTGCCGTCGGGTTTGAGCAACAGCGGCAGGTGTGCGAACTGCGGCATGGTTGCTTCCCAGCCAAAGGCGCGATACAGCAGCACGTGGAGCGGAGCCGAGGGCAGCCACTCTTCGCCACGGATGACGTGCGTTACCTCCATTAGGTGGTCGTCTACAATGTTGGCCAGGTGATAGGTGGGCAGTTCGTCGGCCGATTTGTAGAGCACTTTATCGTCAAGGATCAACGAGTTTATTTTCACGTCGCCACGTATCAGATCGGCCACGTGGATGTCCTCGTTCGGCTCAATTTTGAAGCGTACCACATATTGTGTACCTGTCTGAATAAGTGCTTCTACCTCGTCAGCCGGCAAGGTGAGCGAGTTGCGCATTTGGCCGCGTGTTTGCGCGTCGTATTGGAAGTTGGGTATCTCGTTGCGTTTTGCGTCCAGCTCTTCGGGGGTATCGAAGGCGATGTAGGCTTTGCCTGCGTCCAGCAACTGGTCTACATATTGTTTGTAGATGGTACGGCGTTCGGACTGGCGGTAAGGGCCGTGGTCTCCGCCAAAGCTTACCCCTTCGTCAAACTGGATGCCCAACCATTTGA